>JAISUA010000266.1 GCA_031272305.1 Clostridioides sp. | reverse complement strand
CATAGACTAAATTGATATCTAAATACATCACCATCATTAGGTTTATATTTATTAATCTTTAAACAAGATACATCAGCTTTGTTTGCGTTATTTATTCTAGTTACCCACACACTGTCTCGAAAATAATCAGCATTATCCAAATAGTCATCTTTATTATCATTGAAATACTCTGCATCAGCAATATTTTGATCACTGAAATCCTCTGAATAAACCTTATTTTTATAATCATATATTTCTTGAGATATCTTTAATTCTGTACGTAATCCAAATTCTTCTGGATTATCTAACTTTATTCCAATGACATAATTACCATTATCAGGAGTATGTTTATATTTAATATTTTCCTTACCTATGTATCTATCTACAACATCTTGCCAATTTTCACCATCATAGAAAGGTACTCTAAGTGGTTCTTTTATAAGACCTTTTAAACCTAATCCTAAAATATTCGCATCAAAAGAGATTGTTACATATCCTTTTGGAACTTCAGTAGTTTCTTGATAGTCATTCTCCTGTATATTTATTTTGCCATCTGCTTGACCATTTGCAAACACATCGCCCATATTTGATACAAGCATCGTTGCACAAACTACAAGTGTAGTAGCCACACTCAAAAATTTTTTCCACATTTTCTTCATGTAATATCTCTCCATTCATTTCTAAGCGATTTTACACAATCATAAAGTAAAGTTAAGTCCATTATATTTCTAATATATTTCTAACTTCTAACTTCTAACTCTAAGATTGCTCGCTGTGTTACGTATTTTTTAGTTTTTTTAGTGTTTTTTAGTATTTGTTACATTTTTCTTCTATCAACTTTAAACAAATTTTAAGCAAACATAATATAAATATACCTGAATTATTCACTGTGAAAAAAAATTTTTCATACAAAGTATTTTTTTATCTTATCTAACTTCTAAAACGTGTTTAATTCAATCTCAACCGTTGTTACTTCGGTAGATTAAAAAAATAATTCCTTTTATCTTTAAAAAATGGTACAAAAATTCCTTGGCATAGCATAAGATTTTTGAAATTTACTTTGCAATAGATTTTAAATCTATCAAAGAACAAAGGCGATACAAATTCATTCAAGATGTTTTTCAATGTCATTCAACTTGTTTTTCAACGTCATTCAAGTTGTACTAGATTATCGATATTTTCAATAGTTTCAAAAAACTCTTTTTTATAAGGACAGCTACTACTTAACTTGAATGTTATATATCTTGAAGATTTTACAACTTTTGAAGCTATTTTTAGAAGTTTGATTCTTATTGTATCAATTTGAAGTTTTTTCATTTTATCAGGAAGAACCAATCTTCTAAACCAGTTGAAAATATTGTATGCAAGTGCGTGAAGCTGAAGTCTGTTCTCATTTACGATTTGTGATGAACTGCTCACTGCTGAAAAATCAAAACCATTTTTACATTCTTTGATGAAATTTTCCATACGTCCTCTATTGCAGTAAATACGCACGATTTCCTGAGGTGGAAGCTCAATATTTGTAACGATGAATGTATACATGTAATCCATTTGGTTTGTTGGCTTTTCAATTTTGCATACAACACGTCTTGGATGCTTCCAACTGCTTGCTTGATACAAAAATTCTCCATAAACGCAGGCGTAGTCAAGAAGATTGTCTTTAGTAATTTCATCTAACTCTTTTTCAAGAAAAGTTGCGTTTTTGTAAAGTAAATTGTTTGATTTAAGTCGAATTACGTATTTACATCCATATTCTTCGGCTAATTCATACAATTCAGGTGTTGCAAAACCACTATCGCCTCTAAGATAGAGTTGTGTATCAATGAAATTTTCTGCATACATCTCTAAAACAGGTTCAAGAAATTCACCTACACCTGTAGATTAGTAAGCACTTCCTTTACGGAGTTTGATTTTGATAAGATTGCCTGTTAATCCATCGAAACACAACAGAGGATGGTATCCATCTGCTTGATAATGGAAATTAAATGCTTTTCCCTCTTGATTTCCGTAAGTGTTAAGCAAAGTTGAGTCAAGATCTAGAATTATTTGCTCAGGTTTTTCTAACGAATATACAATTTTAAACAAAATTTCAATGATTTTGTTTAACTGTTCAACTGTATATTCATCCATACGGTTAAAAATCGTGATAGCGTAGGTTGAGAAGCAAGTGCTTCCTTGCACAACAATTTTGTAAATACTGGATCTTTTCTGATTTCATCAGCACAGTCATCTGTAAAATATGCTGCTATTATCTGATAAATAACTTGAATTAAGTTATCAACATCGCTGTGAAGACGAAATGAAGCAGAATCATTTGTTTTGAAAAACTTTTCGATAATTTTTCTAAAATTGATTTTTTCTAGGAATTTATTTATCAGAAGAAGTCCTGAATCAGAAGATAAATCTCCACCGTTGAAATTAATTTTGATATTTTTATTGATTTTTTTCTCTTTAATTGATAAACTAGACATATAAAGGTCCTCCTTTGTTTGTTGGGTTTGCACTTAGATTTTAACAAAGTTGGGGCCTTTTTTCTATATGTTTTTTCACTTAAGTGGTGAAATTTAAAAATATCGTGTATCTAAGTATTTAGCTAAGTGTATGCCTATTTAAATAATAGCTATGAATAATTCAGGATATATCATATTTCGTATTATTTTTAAATCTAATAAAAAATATGATGAAATTTTGTAACTCTTTTAGAAAGAAAATTTCAGACTTACAATTTAATGCTGCAATTTATATTTATATCTTTCTCTTTCTGTTAGATATTTACCTTTGTTGTTATTTATATTATTACGAGAAGTTCATTACAATTGAAAGCGAAGCTTTCAGAACTTCGAATAACTAGACTTATTACCTTGATTTTATTTCAACTTCTTATAAGTCTTATTATTTTTATTAAGACACATTCTAAATTCTCCTATATATTGCTTAGCAACTATATTTTATCAGAATTTAGACTATGTGTCTTTTTTATTATAGATGGACAAGTTTATTTTATAACTTATCTAGATTGAATATAAATATAAAAAAGTAGGCAGATACTTAATGTATTTGCCTACTTTTTAAGTAATTACAAGTCTCTTTATTTCTAATAAAGACCTAACTCTGCTTCTGCAAGACAAGCATAAGGGTATAACTCAGTAATCATATGGATAGAATAGGCTTTCATAAATCTAACAATTGTTAAATCAGAAAAATATTCCGTTTTGGGTACAAACTCCACTAATTCTTTTCTAAATAAATCTATACTAAGATCTTCAAATTTGGAGCTAGTTATTACTTTTCTAAAAGCATTAAAAATCTTACACTTTTCCTCGAAATCTATATCAAAATCTAAACATAGTAAACTTACTGATATAGGATTTGTAGGACTAT
>JAISUA010000259.1 GCA_031272305.1 Clostridioides sp. | reverse complement strand
TTATAATACTATTTAGTTAAAAAGAATGTTTTAAACAAAACTTAAGATATTCTTAACTTTTTATTAAAATATATATTTATATAATACTCTTGTTCTTTTCATTCTAAAAAGGAGATTATTTCTCGATAAAAATATCTCAAAATAACCTCCTCTAAATCTTTTGCTTTTATAATTTAGTTCTTAATAATTTAATTCTTAATAATTTAATTCTTAATAATTTAGTTCTTAATAATTTTCATTTTCGATTTGGAAGTATGCTTGAGGATGTGCACAAATTGGGCATACTTTTGGAGCTTGTACTCCCATATGGAAATGTCCACAGTTATTGCATTTCCAAACAACTACATCACTTTTCTTGAATACTTCACCTTTTTTAACATTTTCTAAAAGTTTACGATATCTTTCTTCATGAGTTTTTTCTATAGCTCCTACACCTTTGAATAGACGAGCAAGTTCTGTAAATCCTTCTTCTTTTGCTTCTTCAGCAAATTTTGCATACATATCTGTCCATTCATAATTTTCGCCTTCTGCTGCATCGAAAAGATTTTGTTCTGTGTCAGGAACTCCACCATCATGTAATGCTTTGAACCAAAGTTTAGCGTGCTCTTTTTCATTGTCTGATGTTTCTTGGAATATATCAGCTATTTGATTAAAACCTTCCTTTTTTGCTTTAGATTAATAAAATGAATATTTTACTCTAGCTTGAGATTCCCCTGCAAAAGCTGTTAATAAATTTTGCTCTGTTTTTGTTCCTTTTAATTCCATAATAATATATTCCTCCTTAAATTTTTATTTTAGATATTTATTATCTATAATTGCTTTCAACAATACTTATCGTTTATTTTTATTACTCAGGTACTATAACCACTATACATTTAGCTTGTTTTACTACATTTGCAGTTACAGAACCAATCATTCTGTGAAGACCTTTTTTTGTAGACTTTGTCATAACAATATAATTAATTTCATCTTCAAGTGATTTTTTAATTATTTCATCTCCTGGATATCCAAATGTAAAAAATGTTTCAACATTGTAACCATCCATAATTTGAGATGCTTCTTTAAGCAATTTTTTTCCAGATATTTCTGCATTTCTTATTTCCTCCGATAAAGAAATACCATCTACAAACACTAATTCCTTCACATTCATAATGATAATTTCAACATTTTCCTTATCAAATATCTCTTTTATTAATGAAAGAGAATGCATACTTCTTTCTGTCCCATCAACGGGTACTAATACCTTTTTCTTGCCCATTTAAAAACCTCCCTTGAAAAAATTTTCATTTATATAAAGTTTATACTAGCAAAGATTCAAAGTCAATAAAAAATAAAGTATTTTTATAAAATATATAATACACATTTCCGTTTAGTTTAAACATTTTTTTGTATTTTTTTATAAATTTTTTATTTTAGAATTAGTATTCAATTTTTTTAATAAATAAATTTTTTTCATTCTTTAAAACTAAATAAAAAAATATATCTATAATATTAGATAATATTAGATAACATTTGAAAATTTATATCTAAAATTATATATTTAAATTTATGAATGTTATATAATATAATTAGAGAAAAATTAAATTAAGTTATGTAAAAACTTCTCATAATAAGACTTATAGGAACTTGAAATAAAATCAAGGTAATAAGTCTTGAAAAAACTGAGATAGAAAATCTATGATTTTCGTAATCGAAGTTTCCTACTTTGTTCGAAGTGCGAAAACATACGTTTTCTATCATATGCAATTCTCATAATAAAGTTTTTCGGAGGTTCTTATGCAAAAAAAAATTGTTTGTATACATGATCTTTCAGGTCTAGGAAAATGTTCTCTAAGCGTTGCTCTTCCTATTATTTCTGCTTTGAAAGCACAGTGCTGTCCTTTTCCTACTACTATACTTTCAAATCAATCAGAGTATCCTAAATATACTTTTTTAGATTTGACAAGCGAAATGAAAGATTACAAAAATACATGGAAAGAATTAAGTTTTCAATTTGATTCTATATATACAGGATTCTTAGGAAGTTATGAACAGATTTCTATTGTTCAAGAATTTATAAAAGAAAATCCAAATTCATTGGTTGTAGTTGACCCTGTTATGGGTGACGATGGAAAAATGTACGATTGCTTCGATGAAAAAATACGAATTGGACTCAAAGAACTCGTACGATTAAGTCATCTTACTACTCCTAACATTACAGAAGCTGCATATATTACAGGATTTGATTATACAAGAAAGAATTTTTCTAATGAAGATATTAAAAATATAGCAAAAAAAGTATCCTCTATAGGACCAAGTAAAGTCGTGCTGACTGGTATTAAGAACGATGATAAAATACTCAATCTCGCATATAACGCTGATGACGATAGTTTTTTCTACACTGAATCTTATTATAACAATAAATCATATAGTGGAACAGGAGATATTTTTGCCTCTATTTTATGTGCTATGATTACAAGAGGATATGATTTTGAATTCTCAGTGAAAACTGCTACTACTTTTATTGGAAAAACAATAGAATATACATCTACTTTAGATACTGATAGAAACGACGGCGTTTTCTTTGAAGAGTTTCTGAATGATTTGACTTCATTGCCAAATCCTACATCATTACAAATTAAATGATTAATGATTTAGGCATTTAAAATAGATAATTCTAACTTTTTTAATTCAATCACATATAAATATTACTATATAATTAAATTATAAGTTCGATATTTCAATTTGTATATATTTACTAAAATATATTTTTAAATTTAGGAGGGGATAAAATTTGAACGAAAAACTTAAAACCGTTTTAATATTTACTGCACCATTTGGAGCAGGTCACACTAGTGCTGCAAATGCTATCAAAGATTATATAATAGCAGATAATCCCGATTGTGTTGTAAAAATAAAAAATTTCATGAATATCTGTGCTCCTTTGATGAATAAACCAATGATATCACTTTATGAAAATAACACTAAATATACACCTATAATCTACAATTCTTATTATTATATAAGAAAAAATGTAGACACAAAACATGATATGTCATATATGTTTTATACGTCAAAAATAACAGAATATATATCAGAAATTATGCCAGATCTAATAATTTCTACATTTCCATTTGCCTCAGGATGTGTAAACGATTTTAAATTAAAAAATCCATACGTCAACATTCCTACTGTTACTGTAATAACAGATGTAGTAGATAGCAACGAATGGATTTTCGAAACAACTGATATGTACTTTGTTCCTAGCAGAGAAATAAAAAATAGACTTGTGAATAAAGGTCTATCTCCTGAAGATATAAAAATAACAGGTGTGCCTGTCAATCAAAAATTTTTTATGGACTGCAAATCACCTTCAAATTACAACTATAGAATCTTGATTTTAGGTGGTGGAAGAGGTTTATTCGATATTGACGAAACTATGATAGAACGACTTGATTCATTATGTGGAAAATATAAATCAAAACTAAAAATAACCATAGTAACAGGTAAAAACGAGAAACTTTTTAAATATTTCACCGAAAAATCTCCACTTGAAAATATCGAAGTTTTAGGTTTTGTAAACAATATGCCAGAACTTATGTTGAATCACGACATCATAATAACAAAACCTGGTGGAGCAACACTTTTTGAAGCTATTAACTCAAAAACACCTATAATAATAAAATATCCAAAAGTTGGACAAGAAATAGAAAACACGAAATTTATCATAGACAAGGGAATAGGACTTGTATATAAAAATGAGTTTGAACTAGAAAATATATTTCAAGACTTGGTTGATGGAAAACTTGATGAAATAATATCCTATTTGCAACAAAACCTGTGTGATTTTAGAGAATCTATACATCCAGATTATATAACAACGTATATTGA
>JAISUA010000081.1 GCA_031272305.1 Clostridioides sp. | reverse complement strand
TCAATTTTTTATTTAATTATACTATAGAAACCTTAAAATTTGATTAAAAATTTATTTTATCTCAATATATTTTTAACTTCGATTAAAGAATGTATTTTTCTATTTCCCCATCTTCTCTTTCTATAGTCATTACTTCTAAATCCTTGTAACTTCTGAACAGTTCTCTTACATCATCCATAAAAATCTCTATTTGTTTTTTACTCAAATTATCTATAGAAAAATCCTCACGAATTTCTTTGTATTCTTTGCTTGTAAAAAAAGTTTTTATCATGCTAAATGCAATTGTATTTGGAACTCGTTTTGTCTTTTCTTTTCCTTTTCTACTTACATTACAAATTTTCATATCAATACCCCTTTTTTAATTATCATCAATTCAAATTAAACTACAGTCATTATAATTATATAAAATAAGTTTGAAATCTACTACTTATAATTGAAAAAAATCGAGCAAGTTTTAAAAAAACTGCCCGATTTTTTATATATTTTTCTATTTGAAATATTTTACTCCTGATTCGAATATCTTTTGGTCTTTTTCTCCATAGATGTTCTTAATTACATTTTGTCCGATTCTTTCAGAATGTCCCATTTTTCCAAGAACTCTACCATCTACACTTGTTATACCTTCTATCGCATAGTTAGAACCATTTGGATTGAATTTTATATCATAAGTAGCTTCATTGTTGAAGTCAACATATTGAGTTGCTACTTGTCCATTTTCTATTAATCTCTTAATTGTTTCATCATCAGCTACAAATCTTCCTTCTCCATGTGATATAGCTATTTGATGAATATCTCCAACTTCTACTCCTGCAAACCATGGAGATTTATTTGAAGCTATTCTTGTTCTTACTACCATTGATTGATGGTGGCCTATTTTGTTGTAAGTAAGAGTTGGTGCATTTTCATCAGTTACTCTTATTTCTCCATAAGGCACTAAACCTAATTTTATAAGAACTTGGAATCCATTACAAATACCTAACATCAATCCATCTTGTTTTGTAAGTAGATCATGTACAGCTTCCATTACTTTTGGATTTCTAAATACTGTAGCTATAAATTTACCAGAACCATCTGGTTCGTCACCTGCTGAGAATCCTCCAGGAATCATCACTATTTGAGATGATTTTATTTCTCTTACCATTGTTTCTATTGATTCTTCTATGTCACCTTGACGTAAATTCTTAAATACTTTGATAGTAGCATCTGCACCAGCTTTTTCAAATGCACGTTTTGCATCATATTCACAATTTGTTCCAGGGAACGCTGGTATGAATACTTTTGGTTTTGCTATACTTACACTAGCTTTTCTATTTACTCCAAGTATGCTCTTGTCACTTGGCAAGAAACTTATTGTTTCTATTTTTGAATTTATTGCTTGTGTTTTTGTTGGGAAAATAGGTTCAAGAGTGCTTGTATGAGCTTTGTAAAGTTCATCTAAATCTATGCTTTCTTTTCCTATTTGTATTTGTGCTTCTTTTGTTGTTTCTCCAAGTACTATATAATTAAATCCTTGTAATTCTGATTTTATATCTATACTGTCTGATAATTCAAGTACTACACTTCCGTACATTGGTTCAAACATAGATTTCATACATAATTCATTTAAAATATCATTGTTTGAATCTATTCCAAAGATTCCTTCTGCAAATTTAAATCCTATCTTATTTCCAAATGACATCTTAGAAATAGCTTCTCCTACACCTGCTGTTGTCACTGCAAATGAAGATAGAACTTTTTCATCATTTATTAATTGATTTATTTTTGCTAAATTTTTCTTTAGTTCATCGAAATCTACAACTTCATTTTGATCTTTTGGTGTTATTATTTCTATTACTTTTGAACCTACATTTTTGAAATCAGATGATACTACTTTTTTTGCATCCATTGTTCCTACTGCAAATGAAACAAGTGTAGGAGGAACGTTTATATCTTTAAATGTTCCAGACATACTGTCTTTTCCACCTATTGCTGGTATTTCTAATTTATTTTGTGCGTAGTATCCACCAAGTAAAGCTGCGAATGGTTTGCCCCATTTTTTCGGACAATTGCCTAGTTTTTCGAAGTATTCTTGGAATGTTAGTCTTGCTTTTGAGTAATCAGCACCTATTGCTGCTAGTTTTGTCACTGATTCTACTACTGCATACAACGCTCCATGGAAAGTACTCCATTTTCCTATTTTAGGATTGTATCCATATGTCATAACAGTAGAAGTATTTGTTTCTCCATTCAATACAGGAATTTTTGCAACCATTCCTTGACTTTGAGAAGCCTGATATTTTCCACCATAAGGCATAAGTACTGTAGAAGCTCCTATTGTCGAATCAAATTTATCTACAAATCCTTTTTGAGAGCAAACATTTAAATCTGATAACACTTTTGTAAATGCATCTTTGTAGTTCATTTTTTTATCTATAAAATTATCTACGTTACATCTTGTATTTTCAGGAGTCATAAAGAAAGTATTCTTTTCGTCTATTGCACAAACTTCAACATCTGTTGTTTGTTTTACTCCGTTTGTATCTAAGAATGCTCTGCTTACATTTACTATTGTTTGACCATTCCAGAACATCTTCATATATCCTGTATCAGTCACTGTAGCAACGTGAGTTGCTTCAAGATTTTCTTCTGATGCAAGTTCTATAAATCTTTCTTTGTTTTCTTTGTCTATACATACTGCCATACGTTCTTGAGATTCTGATATTGCAAGCTCTGTACCGTCAAGTCCGTCATATTTTTTAGGAACAAGATCAAGATTGATATCTAAGCTGTCTGCTATTTCGCCTATAGCTACGCAAACTCCACCTGCTCCAAAATCATTACATCTTTTTATCATTTGAGCTGCTTCTTTATTTCTGAAAAATCTTTGTATTTTTCTTTCGTTAGGTGCATCACCTTTTTGTACTTCTGCACTACAAGTCTTGATAGATTCTTCTGAGTGTTCTTTTGAAGAACCTGTTGCTCCTCCACAGCCATCTCTTCCTGTTTTTCCACCAAGAAGTATTATTATATCATCTTTTTGAGGTCTTTTTCTTATTACGTTTTCTTTTGGAGCTGCTGCTATTACAGCACCTATTTCCATTCTTTTCGCTACAAAATCTTCATCGTAAACTTCTGCAACTTGTCCTGTTGTAAGTCCTATTTGATTTCCATAAGAACTGTATCCGTTTGCTGCTTCTGTAGTGATTTTCTTTTGCATTAATTTTCCTGAAATAGTTTCTTCTAATGATTTTCTAGGATCTGCACTTCCAGTTACACGCATTGCTTGATAAACATAACTTCTTCCTGAAAGTGGATCTCTTATAGCTCCTCCTAAACAAGTAGCTGCTCCACCAAAAGGTTCTATTTCTGTAGGATGGTTGTGAGTTTCATTTTTGAACATCACTAGATATTCTTCGTCTTTTCCATCTATATTTACGTTTACATTGATACTACAAGCGTTTATCTCTTCACTTTCATCTAGATCATCTAGTTTACCGTCTTTTTTTAGTTCTTTCATAGCTACTGTAGCTATATCCATTAGGCAAATATCTTTTTTTCTATCAGCATACACATATTTTCTTCCGGCAATATAAAGGTTGTATGCTTCTTTGATAATATCTGTATATCTTCCTTCGTTTACTTTTACGTTTTCTATCTTAGTCATAAATGTAGTATGTCTACAATGATCTGACCAATAAGTATCAAGTACTTTTATTTCTGTGATAGTAGGATTTCTTTTTTCTGTATTTTTGAAGTAATCTTGAATAAGTTGTAAATCTCCAAAAGTCATTGCAAGTTCGTATTCTTTTAGGAAATTTTCAAGTTGTTCTTCATTGAAATCAACAAAGTTTTCGATTGTTGCTACACTGCTTGGAGTTTCGTATTCGACTTTAAGAGTAGCAGGCTTTTCAAGACTTGCTTCTCTGCTGTCTACAGGATTGATGCAATAATCTTTTATTTTTCTAAATTCAGCATCAGAGATATTTCCACTGATTACATATACTTTTGATGAATTTATACTAGGTCTTACTCCTGCATTTAGTATTGCAACACATTGTTCTGCCCAGTCTGCTCTTTGATCGTATTGACCTGGTAAATATTCTATTGCAAATACTCTTTCATCTTTCAATCCGTCAATTTCTTCAAAGTAAA
>JAISUA010000196.1 GCA_031272305.1 Clostridioides sp. | reverse complement strand
AAAATATTTTATGCTATTTAAGAAAAAATATAAAAGATATACAAGCAAAGTAAAAAATAATTGCAATGATAGTCATATTATAAAAATTCAAATTGAATTTATAGTATGGCTATTTTTATTTAAAAATATAAAGTTGATGAGATTGTTTAAAATGTTAAATTTAAGGCTTGCACTCCTACAAATAGAGTGAAGAGGATTAGAACTAAAAAAACAATTCAAACGACTTTTTATATTATGATAACAAAAAATTTAATTGATTTTCTATATTATGATAACAAAAAATTCATTGTGTACATATGTAAAAATAAATAAAAATTCTTCGTAATAAATATTTATTTTAAAATTAAGGAGGAAAAATGTATGCATACAACGAAATATACTTATATTGTATTTTTTCCTGTTTATTATCAGCTGTTTAGTGATTAGAAGAAAATTTTATTAGGTAATTTAGTTATACTATTTAAATTAAATTAATAGTATATATTGTTAGAAGAAAATTTTCTTCTAAGAAGACTTGCAGTAATTTCGCTTAAATCAAAATAGCAAGTTTTTCAAATTGAAGTGCAAAAATAAACATTTTATTTTCACACTTATCAAAAAAAATCAGAGGGGGGTTCTACATGGTCAAGGAAGAAAAAAAAGAATTAAAGCCTTATATTAGTGCAGATAAGGTTATGCCTGAATTTACAGTAAGAGCGATAGTATCAGGTATTGTTTTAGCAGTAATATTTGGTGCAGCGAATGCTTATTTAGGGTTGAGAGTGGGACTTACTGTTTCAGCATCTATTCCTGCAGCTGTTATTGGTATGGCGGTTATAAAATTGCTTTTCAGAAAAAATTCAATACTTGAAAGTAATATGATCCAAACCATTGGTTCAGCAGGTGAATCACTTGCCGCAGGTGCAATTTTTACGATTCCAGCACTTTTCTTGTGGGCAGATGAGGGAATTGGTCAAGTGCCTGGTTTGATGCAATTGACACTTCTTGCGTTTTGTGGTGGTGTACTAGGTGTACTATTTATGGTTCCACTTCGTCAAGCAATTGTAGTCAAAGAATTTGGAACACTTCCATTTCCAGAAGCAAATGCTTGTGCTGAAGTGCTTCTAGCAGGGGAACAAGGAGGTTCTAGTGCAAGAACAGTCTTTACTGGATTTGGAATATCAGCAGTGTATAAATTTTTGGTTGATGGACTTAAATTATTTCCTGGAGAATTACATTATGAACCGAAATTTTATAATGGAAGTGGGATTGGTACACAAGTTTATCCAGCATTGCTTGGTGTAGGATATATTTGCGGTCCTAAGATAGCAAGTTATATGTTTGTAGGTGGTGTTACAAGTTGGTTAGTTATTATGCCACTGATAGTTTTATTTGGTCAAAATATGATATTATTCCCTTCTACAGTTACAATAGCAGAAATGTGGGCAAGTGGTGGTGCTTATTCAATTTGGTCTAATTATATAAAATATATAGGTGCTGGTGCTGTAGCAGCAGGAGGAATTATGAGTTTGATCAAAACTCTCCCTTTATTAGTAAAAACATTTGCTCAGGCAATGAAAGGACTATCAAGTACAGAAAAAAATGCAAGTACTTTAAGAACAGAACAAGATTTAGATATAAAAATACTTGCAGTAGGTATAGTTGGAATTATTTTATTAATATGGCTTGTGCCTTCAATTCCAGTAAATTTAATTGGAGCAATAATTATAGCTGTATTCGGTTTCTTCTTTGCTACAGTGTCATCAAGACTTGTAGGATTGGTAGGAAGTAGCAACAATCCAGTATCAGGTATGACAATAGCCACTCTTTTGATAGCTACAATGGTTCTAAAAGCTACTGGAATGACAGGAGCAGCTGGAATGACAGGTGCGATATCAATTGGTTCTATAATTTGTATAATAGCAGCAATTGCTGGAGATACATCTCAAGACTTAGGAACTGGTTATGTTGTTGGAGCGACACCTAGAAGACAACAAATAGGGGAAATAATAGGTGTAGCAGCTTCTGCTCTTGCTATTGGTTCAGTACTTTATCTACTTAACAAAGCGTGGGGATATGGAACAGCAGAACTTCCTGCACCTCAAGCAATGTTAATGAAAATGATTATAGAAGGTGTTATGAATAATAACTTACCTTGGACTTTAGTATTTATAGGTGTATTCTTAGCTATAGTTATAGAAATTTTAGGAATACCAGTTCTTCCTTTTGCAGTAGGTCTATACCTTCCTATTCATCTGAATGCAGCGATTATGATTGGTGGACTTATAAGACTATTCATTGACAAGAAAAAAGAATGGTCAGAAGAAAGACGTGGAGAAGTTATTAACAATGGTTTGCTATATTCATCAGGACTTATTGCTGGCGAAGGAATCATAGGTATAGTACTTGCAATCCTTGCAATTATACCGGTTGGTGAAAAAACACTTGCAGATGCAGTGAATTTATCAGAAAAAATCAATTTTGGAAATGCTGGTGCAATAGTATTTCTTCTACTTTTAATTGGAAGTATATTGTATTTCTCAATCAAACAAGATAAAGAATCAGCATAGAAAATTAGAATAGGAAATTTTTTACAAAGAAATATTAAAGATTCAATAATAAAAACAGGGAATTTTGTAAAGAGCAAGATATATATCTTTAAAAAATAGGATATTAAAAAGAAAGATAGATATCTTAAAAAAATAGGATATTGAAAACAAATAGATATACATCTAAAAAAATAAAATATTAAAAATAAAGATATGATGAATTTTGTTTAAAATATTATAACGCTTATCATATGACAAAGTATGATATTAGCTACGAATCTGAAAATAAATTCATCATATCTTTTATAGAATTATGAAATTAAATAAAAAACAATTAAGTAGTATATGAATGTAATCTAATCCTATGCTACTTAATATTTAAGAGTATAGAGTTTTGAGCTGAGTCTGTATGATAAAATCCATATGAAGCTAATAATTGAAGCGTCAATCCTGACCAGTAAAGTCTTATGGAAACTGAAACAGTATATAAAACAATAGATATTGTTTTGACAATTATAGTCTATACAAAATAAGTTTATATAGTAGCTAAGAACCCATAGATTCAAGTAATGGTAGGTTCAGTGAAAATTTTGTGATATGAAAAAAATAACGTATATTATAATTCCATATGCTAGCTTTGAATTATATTTTGTGATATTCAATTAGGAGGTTTAGAAATTAGGAGGTATGTTTATGTTTGCTAAAAAAAGAAAGGAAAACTTTTTAAATTTTGTTCCAATGTTAAATCCAGAATTTGAGTTTTCAGCAGAGAATGGGATAGTTGTAGTAAAAATGCTCAATAAAGGTTTCTTCAATTACATAGCACAGAAATTTTTCAAAAGACCGAGAATTTCGAAGATAAAATTGGATGAGCTAGGTTCAGCTGTATATTTGAAAATAGACGGAGTTCGTACAGTAGAAAAAATTGCTGATGAAGTGCTACATGATTACAAAGGGAGTAAGGCAATATCTCTTGAACAAATAGTTTCTTTTTTAGGTATTTTGAAGCATAATAAATTTGTAGAATTTGATAAGAAAATATAAAAAAATAAGTGTATTGTGATGTGTCTTTCGATAGCGTAGTTCACAGAGTGAAGCTTACGAAAAATATCGAAATAATTTCACAATACACTTTTTATATCAAAAATAACTTCACAATATACAGTTAAAAAATTTTTATTTTATATTATTTTGAGATAGGTTTGTATTTATTTTTTCTGCAAGTGCATTCCAAGTTCTTTTTGTCATATCAACTTTTGATTTTTCGTTTTGATTTTTTATCTTCTCTATTTTGCTAGTCAAAGCTCTTGCAAGTCTTTTTTCGAATAAAGGTAGCTCTGATTTTTCTGGGACATCTTGTCCAATCATTTTTGGAAGTTTGACATATTCAATTTTCCCTGTAGAATTTATCTCATCACCTATCCAATCTTTTATACCACAAATATCTGATACTATTATTTCGTTTGAGCAAGCGAGTGACTCTAACAACACGATAGGAAGACCTTCATAGAAAGAAGGAAGAATAAAAATATGAGATCTATTAAATAATTCAGCGAGATGTTCTTGCTTAACTTGTCCTAGAAAATTTATTTTGTATTTACTTTTTTCTGCTATATTTAAAATCTCATTGTACTCTTTTTTGTCACTGCCTATTCCGGCTAATTCAAATTCAAGGAAATCACTTGGATAAACCAAATACTGTAGTGAATTTATAAGTGATGCAACACCTTTAGCATTTGAAATTTTTCCTGCGTAACATATTTTTATTTTATCTTTAGTAAGTTTGTAGGATTTATCGTAAAAGATAGAATCGTTGAATCCACTTCCAATGGTAATTATTTTTTTGGGATCTATACTAAATAGATTTGAGATTTCTTTTTTTTGTTCATTGTGAAGTGCAAAAATCAAGTCTAATTTTGAGATGTTTTTCAAAATAAAATCTTTTTTCAAATCAATTGTTTTTAGTTGTCTTAAACAAGTTCCATGACAAATAGCAATTACTGGAATGTTATTCACAATGCTTCTTACGAATGAAGTCAGCAAATAAAGATGATTACACAGAATAATATCAGGTTTGAAATTAGAGATTACAGAATTTATTTTGTTAGCAAATTCATTTTCTATTGCTTGTACCATATCTTCAGTCAAATCTCTGTATCTTGTACTTTCGTAAGGCATAGAATCGCTCATTCCAACAACGTTGAAATTTAGAGGATATCTATTGAAAAAAACTGGATAGAAATCAATACAATCATCGAAATAATCGATAGGATCATCTTTATCAATTCCAGCGATAACAGCTTGCTTATGACCTAATAGCTCAAGTCCATTTACAATACCTCTTAAATATATTCCACTGCCAGTCTTGTCAGGTTTTTGTGTTAATATGTGGAGAATCTTCATTAAAATCATATTCCTTTTCAATTATAGTTTTAAGTAGTTATAAGCATTCACATTTAGTAAAATGGCAGAAGCATCATCGTGTATTTTGAATCTAGGTGTTTTTAAAGCATTTTTATCTTCATTTTCAAATTTTCGAATCATATTAAAAATATACTCAATTCCTTTTGTTCGAGCTATGTCTATCATATCTTCTTCAGAAAATAAATCATATCTATCGCAAGAACAGGTAAATCCGTCACTTGCGAGTAAAAATGAAGTTTTGCCATCTATATCTAAATAACCATGGATTGCTTTTTCAACTGAATTTTCATCGAAATCTAGAATCCAATATCCATGAGGAGTGTTTTTCTTAAGTCTATTACTTATTACTAGATTTTGAACAGAAGCTCTGATCTCCTCAAAATTCAATTTTTCTTTTTCGCTTATTTGTTTCATTTTTTCATAGACCAAATTATCAAGTTTACAAACAGAATCATCCTTGATAATTTTTTTTGAACCATTATCAACAAAAATGGAACAATCTCCAAGTGAAAAATATTCTATTTTTTCTTTGTGAAACTTCAAAATAGCTATAGAGCTAGATGGAAAATCTATTTTTTCAACAATTTTTCCATTCAATCTATTTAAATAGTCTTTTTTGATTTTAAATATTCCAAGTGAGATGATTTCTTTAAGAGATTTATCAGAAGAAATATTTTGGTACAAAAAATCATTCCACCAATGTACATACCATCTTGCGTCACTTGTATTAGAAACTAAATTTTTATCATTAAGTCCAGTAGCTCCATCTAGAACCCAAGCTCCGAAAGGTGTGATACCAGCTATATCTTCATTGTATTTAGATGCACCTTGATTGCACAACAAGCAGTAATCTTCTATGATTAGGCTCATTTTAATATACCTCCATTTTATAATGTCATAAAAATATTTTATCATATTTATATAAAATAAACATAAAAACTTGTTACAGACTAAGATATAATAGTGTAAAATATGATATAATCTAAGGGTATATTCAGGAAAATATAAAAAGATATCTAAAAAGTAGATGAATAAATCAGAAAAATTTTATGAATTTAATCAAAATAAATAAGGAGATTATTAACATGGCAAAAGGAATAAGTCAAAAACTAAAATTACTATATTTAATGGAAATATTTCTCGATAAAACTGATGAAGAACATAGTTTGACAATGCCAGAAATCCTTTCATTTCTTGAATCTTATGGAATACATGCAGAGAGGAAAAGTATCTATTCAGATATAGAAGCTCTTAGAGTGTATGGAATAGACATTATAGGAGTAAAGAAAAATAGAAATTATTATTATCATGTTGGAAATAGAAATTTTGAACTTGCAGAATTAAAACTACTTGTAGATTCTGTACAGTCTTCGAAATTTATCACAGCAAAAAAATCAAGTCAACTCATAAAAAAACTTGAAAAATGCACAAGTGTATATGAGGCAAAACAATTGGAACGACAAGTGTATGTTTCAGAAAGAATAAAAACAATGAATGAAAGTATTTATTATAATGTAGATTGTATCCATTATGCAATCATAAATAATTTTAAAATAAAATTTAAATATTTTAGGTGGAATATAGACAAAAAAATGGAGCTTAGAAAAAATGGTCAATTCTATGAAGTAAGTCCTTGGGCACTTTGTTGGAATAGCGATAATTATTACTTAGTCGGATATGATAGTGAAAATAATCTAGTCAAGCATTATAGAGTAGATAAGATGTTGAATATAAACACTATTGAGGAAGAAAGAGATGGCAAAGAATTATTTGAAAAATTTGATACTGCTATTTATTCGAATAAATTATTTGGAATGTTCGGAAGTGCTGAAGAAACCATCAAACTAGAATTTGAAAATGAACTTGTAGGAGTTGTCATAGATAGATTTGGCAAGAATGTAGTCATTCATAAGAAAGATAAAGAACATTTTGTTGTAAATGTGAATGTTGCTTTTAGCAACCAGTTCATAGGATGGATAATAGCATTGGGAAAAGGAGCAAAAATACTAGGACCAAAGTTTGCAGTGGAAAGAATGAAAGAAGAAGTAACAAGACTTTGTGAACAATATAAATAATAAAAAAGTAGAGAGACTTTACACTTTACTAATAATACAAAGAATATTTGTAATAATTTGTTATTAAAATATGAAAAATTAAAAAGATAAGAATAATCTCTTATCTTTTTAATTTTCCCTTAATTATACTCACAAAATAATCTACAGAATCAACTTTAAACAATACTGCTAGAATACTATATACGATAGCACCTATCAAAATTGATATTGCTAGTGCAAATATTTCTTTCATTTCACCTAAAAAATTATACACATTATACACAACAAAAGCCATAACTAATCCACACGCGGCTGTTTTAAAAAAAGTTATCAGCATTGATTTAGCATGCAAATTGCCGATTTTTTTCTTTAAGCTATACATCAAGAATATAACAGATATAATTGAAGATATGCTTGTAGCGAACGCAAGACCTGGAGCTTTGAAGTAATTTATCAAAATCAAATCAAAACATATATTAAAGCCTACACAGATAATACTATTCTTCATAGGAATTTTTGTATCTTGAAGAGAGTAGAAAGCAATTACAAGTACATCTCTTATTCCACTTGCAAGCATACCTATAGAATAAAAAATAAGCACATTTGCAGTCAATATAGTATTTTCGCGTGTAAACTGTCCTCGTTCAAAAAGAACCCGTATAATTGGCTGTGAAAGGACAATAGCCCCTATTGAAAGGGGTACTGTTACAAGCGTTACTGTATTTATCGCTGTAGCTAGTGAAGTTTTCAATTTTTTTATATTTTCATTGGCTACAAGTCTTGAAAACATAGGATACATAACAGATGTTATAGAAGCTACAAAAAGACCTGTCACAAAGATATTTAGCTTGTATCCATAATTTAGTGCAGAGAAAGCTCCATCAGGAAATATTGACGCCAAATTTTTATCGACAAGGTTATTTACCTGATTGGCTGAAGCACCTATCAAAATTGGAAGTATAGATATAGCCATACTTTTTATATTCGGATCTTTTATATTGAAATTAAATTTATATTTAAATCCACTTCTCAAACAAAATGGAACTAAAAAAATCATTTGTATTATAAATGCAAATAAAGTACCATATCCTAACATAGAAACACCGAATTTTTTGCTCAAAAGTACAGAAAAAATAATCGACACATTGTAAGGAAGAGGCATTATACCTGTAATCAAGAAATAATCGTTCAATTCTAAATATGCCTTCAAAATGTATGTTATAGCTACTACACCTATAGAAAACATTAATATTTTTGTAAGTTGAATGGTTAAAATAAGTCTATCTCCTTGAAATCCATATGCAAATAGTTTTACAAGTGGCTTTGTAAATACAAATCCAAGTATAGATGCAAATATTGAGATAACCATAATAATATTTATCACATTGCCTGTAAAATCAAATGCTTTATCTATATTTTTGTTTTCTTGTATGTTAGCAAAAATAGGCATAAAAGTACTTTGAATCGCAACGCAAAACAATCCTATAAACGCAACTGTTATTATATTTAAAGAAGCTATATAAGAATCTGACACTGTGCCAGCACCATATACAGAAGCTATAATCAAATCTCTTACAAAACCTAGAGATTTAGATGTAATAGTTGCAATAAATAAAATGATAGCTGATTTAGCTGCCTTTGACATAAAAATTCTCCTTAAAATTAGCATAATAATAAAATTTTTATTGTACAATAAAAATTTTTGTTTGAAAAATAAGCAAGTTCGATAACTAAATTTAAAGTATAAAGATTTTACTTTTAATTTAGAGTATATTTTCCCAATCATTGTACAATTTAGCCAGTTTCTTTTCACTTTCTTTCTTCTCTTGATTAATCTCTTTTGATTTTTCTGGATCAGAGTATACATCAGGTAGACAGAGCATTTCATCTAGATAATATATCTGTTTTTCAAGAAGTTCAATATCTGATTCTATTTGCTTTATTTTTTTTCTTTCGTTTCTTTCTACCTCTTGTTGTTCCTTGATTTTTTTCTTTTCTTCTTTCAGTTGAGTCTTTGTCTTTGTAGAAACTTCGTTGACTGAATCAAGTACATTTAGTTCTTTTTTCTTCTCAACGTAGTAATCGTAGTTTCCAAGATATTCACTTATTCCGTTTTCATCTAAGACGAGAACTTTATTTGCGATTTCATTTATAAAATATCTATCATGTGAAATCATAAAAACAGTACCATCGTAATCTCTAAGTGCATCTTCCAAAATTTCTTTTGAATCTATATCGAGATGGTTTGTAGGCTCGTCCAAAAGTAGGAAATTTGGCTTGGACAAAATAATTTTTAATAATGCTATTCTAGCTCTTTCTCCACCACTTAGAGTAGAGATTTCTTTGAATACATCGTCATCTTTAAATAAAAATGATCCTAGAATATTCCGAACTTCTGTTTGAGTGAGATGTTGATAGTTTTGCCAAATTTCTTCTATAACAGTATTTTTAAGATTCAAAGTTTTTTGTTCTTGGTGGAAATATGAATATTCAACATTCGCACCAAATTTAACACTTCCATCAAATGAAGTTTCATCTCCAGTTATTATTTTAAACAAAGTTGATTTTCCTATACCATTTGCACCGATAAGAGCTATTTTTTCTCCTCTATAAACATCTAAATCCAAATTTTCAAATAAGGTTTTTTCTCCATAGCTAATGCCTATATCTCTAAGTTGTAAAACGTCGTTTCCACTTTGTACAGCTGTCTTAAAAATAATCTTTGCTTTTTGTTGTTCTGACTCAGGTTTGTCTATGAGTTTGATCTTTGCAAGAGCCTTTTCTTTACTTCTAGCTCTTCTTACTTGTTTTTCACGTCCGAAAGATTTCAAAAGTTCTATAGACTGTTCTTGTTTTTTAATTTCTTTTTGTTGGTCAGCATATTTTTTTCTTTCGATTTCTCTGTTTAATTTTGATTGATGAATAAAATCAGTGTAATTTCCGTTGTATTGGTGTAATTTCCGATTATTTATTTCAAATATTCTGTTTACAGTTTGATTTAGGAAATATCTATCATGCGAAATAATCATGACAGTTCCGTTGTATTGTTTTAAGAAAAGTTCCAACCATTCTATAGAATTAGAATCTAAGTGGTTGGTTGGTTCGTCAAGCAAGAGTATATTAGGTTTTTCAAGCAATAATTTACCTAACAAAAGTCTTGTTTTTTCACCTCCAGAAAGTACTGAAACAGGTTTATCAAAATCTGAATCGCCAAATCCTAAACCTCTAAGCACTCCTATTGCTTCTGAACGATATCCATATCCATTTGATGCAGAAAATAAATCGTATTTATTAGCATATTCATTCATAAGTTGATCTAATTTTCTTGAGTTGTTATTGCTATTTTTTGAAATAGCGAGTTCTAATTCTCGAAGATCTTTTTCCATATCCATTAAATGAGTAAAAACTGTTAATATTTCTTCTAAGATCGTTCGATTAGAATTAAAATTCATATTTTGTTCTAGATAACCTATCTCAGAACTTTTTGCTGTATATATGTTGCCGTGATCTTGCTCATATATTCCTGCAATTATTTTCAGCAAAGTGGTCTTACCTGTACCATTTATACCTACTATTCCTATTTTATCGCCTTCATTCACAGAGAAACTAACATCTGTGAAAATTTCATCTATTCCAAACGACTTGCTTATATTATTACATGATAATACAATCATGAGGCACCTCCATATTAAAAAAGTCTACATAAAATATTATACTACATTTATTTATACAAAAATATTTTAGATTAGAGTTTGCACAAACTTTTGTAGTACTATTAATTTTACACTATAGCTTACACAAACTTTTGTAGTACTATTAATTTTACACTATAATTACACAAACTTTATATAAGTACTATTAATTTTACACTATAATTTATATAAAATATTTTAAATCATCAAGAAATTGATAATAAAAGATGTAAAAAAAAAAATATTTTGATATAATATAATCAATAATAAAGTGATATATCGTATTTTCTATAGAGTAAATTGTTTATCAAAGAATAAATATTCTGTTAAATTAACAACAATTAAAATATTACATTATAATTAATAAAAATAATTTAGTTTTGATAAAAAATTATTGATTATGATAAATATTTATGTTTATAATTATACATATAACTCTATTATATAGAAAGGAGAGGAATTATGCCAAACAAAATTATATCAATGGCAGTTATTCGTAGATTGCCAAAGTATCACAGATACCTTAAAGAGTTATTAGATAACGGAATTCACCGTATTTCATCTAAAGAACTCAGTGAAATTATAGGATTCACTGCATCACAAATAAGACAGGATTTAAATAATTTTGGAGGTTTTGGTCAACAAGGATACGGTTACAATGTAGGAGCATTGTATGGAGAAATTAGTAAGATTCTCGGACTTGATAAGAAATATAACGCAATACTTGTCGGTGCGGGAAATTTAGGCCAAGCAATTGCAAATTATTCTGGTTTTAGAAATGCAGGTTTTGAAATCAAAGCACTTTTTGATGCAAATCCAAAGATAATCGGCTTAAAAATAAATTATTTCGATATATTAGATCCAGAAGATATGGAAACATTTATAAAAGAAAATAATATTGAGATATTAATTATTTGTATACCTAAAAATGGAGCACAAGTTCTTGCAGAGAGAGCTATCAAAGCAGGAATAAAAGGCATATGGAATTTTGCTCCTGTAGATCTAAAAGTTCCAAATGGAATAATTGTTGAAAATGTAAATCTTACAGAAAGTTTATTTACATTGTCATATTTAATGAAAGAAGAATACTAATTGACCAAGAAACAAGTTGGTCTTTAGCAGAGTTGTAATTCATAGAGTATTAAAAATTTGAGCATAATATTCTAAATATAAAAGTATTAAAAAATTGAGCATAATATTCTAAATATAAGAGTATTAAAAATAAAAAAAGACTTTTCAGATAAACTGAAAGTCTTTTTTATTTTATAAATCAATACTTAATAGATAATGTATTCAGATTATTCACCTTGAGGTGCATCAACTGGACATACTCCAGCACAAGCTCCACAATCAACGCAAGTATCTGCATCTATAACGTATTTGTCATCTCCTGCTGAAATTGCTCCAACTGGACATTCACCTTCGCAAGCTCCACAACTTATGCAAGCATCTGTAATTTTATAAGCCATAATTATATCCTCCTTCAAAATTAATTAGATATGAACAAATTTGAGTTTATTATATAAAATATTGTAAACAATAAAAACACATCATAAACTATGTAATCATCGTAGACAATAATATATACATGATAAACTACATAATTATTATACCCTTATTTTAGTTAATTATAACAAAATATATTTTAGTTTTCAACTAATAAAGCAAATAAATTTTGTAAAGCAAATAAATTTTGTTTTTATAAATTGCTTTGAGATTGATTGTTCATTTAAATAACAATCTTTATAAAAAATTGATATATTGAGGTAAATTTATAAAAAAATCATGTATTATAATACTGTTTTTTCTAAAAATTTATTTAAGATGGATTTTTCTTTTTAATTAATAAAAAAGGAATTTTCGAGGTCTAAATTTAAAAATTAAATATTTTTCTATTTTTGAAATAAAAAATACAAAAAAACACTATTTATACTTCATTAATAGCTTTTCTAAGCAAGGATAAAAAATTATTTAACAAAATTTGTACAAACTTTTTTTAAAAATGTGCTATAATTATATTGTAAAATTAAATCGGGATATAAAATATATCTCTAACTTGATTTATCAAATAAAAAAACAAAAAAGAATAAAAATGTTTAAGGAGGATTTTAGAATGAGTAATACTAAGGAATATGTTGCACAAGTACTAGAAAACGTTAAAAAAAGAAATGGTAATGAACCAGAATTCTTACAAGCCGTTGAAGAAGTTCTAGGAACAATAGGACCTGTACTTGACCAACATCCAGAGTACATTGATTCAAACTTACTAGAAAGATTCTGTGAACCTGAAAGACAAATTATGTTCAGAGTAACTTGGACAGATGACAATGGTAAAGTACAAGTAAACAGAGGTTACAGAGTTCAATTCAACGGAGCAATTGGACCATACAAAGGTGGTTTAAGATTCCATCCATCTGTTTATATAGGAATAATCAAATTCTTAGGATTTGAACAAATTCTTAAAAACTCATTAACTGGACTTCCAATAGGTGGAGGTAAAGGTGGATCTGACTTCGACCCAAGAGGAAAATCAGATAAAGAAATCATGAGATTCTGTCAAGCATTCATGACTGAATTACAAAGACATATAGGACCAGATATAGACGTTCCAGCTGGAGATATCGGTGTTGGCGGAAGAGAAATCGGTTTCCTATATGGCCAATACAGAAGAGTAAGAGGAGCTTTCGAAAATGGAGTATTAACTGGTAAAGGTCTATCTTATGGAGGATCTTTAGTAAGACCAGAAGCTACAGGATTTGGTGTAACTTACTTCTGTAACGAAATGCTTAAACATGAAGGAACTGATTTTGTAGGCAAAACAGTAGCTGTTTCTGGTTTCGGAAATGTTGCTTGGGGAGCTTGTATAAAAGTTAGAGATCTTGGTGGTAAAGTTGTTACATTATCAGGACCAGACGGATATGTTTACGATCCAGATGGTGTTGTAACAGACGAAAAAATAGATTACTTACTAGAAATGAGAAATTCTGGTAGAGATAAAGTTCAAGATTACGCTGATAAATTTGGTTGTGAATTCCACGCTGGCGAAAAACCATGGGGACTAAAAGTTGATATAATCATGCCTTGTGCTACTCAAAACGATATTCACATCGAACATGCTAAACAAATAGTTGACAATGGAATTAAATTTGTTTGTGAAGCTGCTAATATGCCTTGTACAAACGAAGCTGTTGAATATTTCTTAGCTAATGGCGTTATAGTAGGACCTGCTAAAGCTGCTAATGCTGGTGGTGTTGCTACTTCAGCTCTTGAAATGGCTCAAAACAGTGCAAGATTATCTTGGAGTGCAAAAGAAGTTGATGACAAACTTCATGATATAATGATTAATATCCATAACAACGCTATGCAAGCTGCTGAACAATATGGATTTGGTTACAATCTAGTTGCTGGAGCTAATATAGCTGGATTCATCAAAGTTGCTGATGCTATGCAACAACAAGGTGAATTTTAATTAAGAAGATTCAAATTTTAATTAATATACTCCAATTTTAATTAAATAATTTACTGTACAGATATAAAATAGATGAATAAAAAAAGGAGAGCGAAAGCTCTCTTTTTTTATTGAAACAAAAATTAAAAATAGTATATGTGATTTGAAATATCCAGTAACAAATATGATATAATCAAATTAAATAAACTAAATGAAAATAAGTAATACAAATAATCAACATAAAACCAAAGTAAGTAATATAAACAAATTCAATAACTAATAAAAAATTATTATGAGAACTAAATTTTCGTTGAAAAACGAAAATTTATGTTCGAACCAAGTAGGAAACTTCAATTACGAAAATCAAATATTTTCCATCTCAGTTTTTTCAAGACTTATTACCTTGGTTTTATTTCAACTTATTATAAGTCTTACTATACGATAGGGGATGAAGATTTCTTCTTATATTTTATAAGATTGTACCTATAAATGTATTCAATCTATCAAGTCCTTCTAAGAAGTCTTTTTCGTTGCAAGCATAGGATATTCTAACATATTCATCAAGTCCAAATGCTTTTCCAGGCACTACTGCAACCTTATATTTTTCTAAGAATTCATCGCTAAATTCCATAGAAAAACTATCTTTGAAGTTATATTTTTTAGCTACTTCGCTAAGATCTATAAATACATAGAAAGCTCCGTCTGGTTTTACATATCCTACATGATCCATAGAATCAAGTTTTTCTATAATCATATTTCTTCTCTTTGTATATGTGTCTACCATATTTTTGATATCATCTTGGCATTCTTGCAAAGCTCCTAAAGCAGTATATTGAGCTGTCAAGCAAGGATGTGATATCAAGTGACCTTGAATAGAACTCATAGCCTTAGCAACGGCTTTGTTTGTAGCTGTATATCCTACTCTAAGTCCTGTCATAGCTACAGATTTTGCAAATCCATTTACAGTGATAGTAATATCTTTTGCTTTTTCACAAAGAGATGCAATCGCAGTGAAATTACCTGTATAGCAAATTCTTTCGTAAATTTCGTCAGCTAATATATAGATGTTTTTTTCGATACAAACATCTACAATGCTTTCAAGCTCCTCTTTTGTGTATACTGCACCAGTAGGATTTGAAGGATTTGTAACGATAATCATCTTTGTTTTTGGAGTGATAGCGTTTAGAAGTTCTTCTTTAGTCAATTTAAAAGAATTTTGTTTTTTAGTATCAACGAAAACTGGAACTCCACCTAAAATTTTTATTGTTTCAGGGTAAGTTACCCAATAAGGTTTTGGAATAATAACTTCATCACCAGCATCTAACACAGCAAGCATAGCATTTGTGATACAGTTTTTTGCACCACTTGCAAGCACTATTTCGTCAGGTGTGTAGTTGCAATTGTTTTCTTCCTTTAATTTTTTGCAGATTGCGTTTCTAAGTTCGATAGTTCCTGGAACTAAGTCATATTTTGTACAGTTGTCTTCAAGAGATTTGATTCCATATGCTTTTGCTTTTTCAGGCACATTGAAATCAGGTTCTCCTATACTTAAATTTATAACGTCAATACCGTCTTTTTTCATCAGCTTGACTTTAGAACTGATTCCAACGGTTACAGAAGGAGTCAGAGAATCTAATTTTTTTGATAACATTTTTAAACCTCCTATGAAATTTTGAATCTTATACGATTAAAATGTAAAAAATAAATTTATTGTCACTATTTTTACATAATAATACAAAATATAGATTATATTTATTTTTACATCATAATATAAAATATAGATTATGCTTATTTTTACATTATAATATAAAATATAGATTAAAACTATAGGAATAAGAAAAGAACTGAAAATTTTTTAGAAAATAACTAGTCTATTTTTTTATTCACACTCATATTTATTAGTAGGATAGGAGCGTGAGGTGAATGAGAAAAATAAAATTTAATTTCAAGGGTGTAATAAGTGCAATTTTGGTTCTTATTTTTGTGTTGGCAGGATTTTTATTTGTGCCTAAATATTTTACAAATAAGACAGAATCAATTGACTACACAATCTTAAAAAGAGAAGAAATTCCAACAAAAATTATAAATATGATGGAAAAGTACACAGATGAAGAAAGAGCATTAGTAGCCAAAATGGGAGAAAAGACATACATAATGGTTACTAGAGGTGACAATACTTCTGGAATCAATCTTAACAAGGTTGAAAAATATGAAAAAGATGGCAAAAAAATCGTAAAAGTAACTGCATCTTTCAATGATAAGGAAGAATCAAATCCTTACATTGTAGCAGCTATAGAATTGGACGAATTGCCAGACAGAGTTGAACTAGATATGCAATCTAAAGATTCAGGTGAAGAAAAAGAAGATACTGAAGAAAGCACAGATACAGAAGATGTAGATAACACTAAAACTGAACAAAAGGATAGCAATATACAGCAACAAGATACAGATTCAAATGAAATAGATTCTAACGTAGAAAGCGGTGGAAAATAGGAAGTATATAGTTATAAAACACTTTAGTTATGACTTCATGATAGGATATTTTAATGAAAAAGGTATGTTGAACTTTTTAGTGCAACATACCTTTTTATATCATTTCATTTTAATACATTTCATTTTAATACATTTCATCTCAATACATTTCATTATTAATACATTTCATCTCAATACATTTTATCATACAGTGAGAGAAAAGTTTGTGTAAAACGTCAGTCAGATTAAAAAATGTTGTACTTTTACTAAAGAAATAAAAAGTTTAGAAAAAAAGGCTCTATAATATTATACTGACTTATTCTTGCAAAAAAGTTTCTATTATGAAACACTATTTTTACAAAAACAATGTTGTTCAGTAAAGCAAACCGATTATTTCTTCGTCAAAAACAGTTATTATGTACAAGGATATTGAATGTTATTCTGAATTATTCTATAATTTGAGTTAATTATAGCTTAAAGAAACAACAAACAATTATGCAAAATAATAAAAGACGCAATAAATTTGGAGGTGATATTTTGGCAGGTGTTAATAAATCTATTGAGGAATTTTCAGATCCAAACAACAACGCTATGAAAAACGATGAAGAAAAAAAGAAAAAACGTATGTTCCTTTGGATTATACTTGCATTGATTATGCTGATAGTAGGAATTTGGTTTGTAAAAAATCCAAGCAGTTTGCCTGAGCCAGTAAAAAATGCTATCAATCTAGATCCAAATCAAGGAGCGAAGGTTGATAGAGTTGAAGAGAAAGCAGAGCAAAAAGGTATACAAATTCCTGGTTATCCTGAGATACCTCTAAAACCAGATCAAAACAAGATGTATGTAGCTCTAACGAATCCAGAGGGAAATCCTTGTTACTTTGAGTTCACAATAAAACTTAAAAGTACTGGAGAAGTGATTTACAAATCAGGCGATGTCGCACCAGGCAAGACGATAAATGAACAAACTCTTAGCAAAACATTCAAAGAGGGAACATATGATGCAGTCATAGAAATAAGAACGAAAGCATTAGAAGAACCTCATGGAGCAATGAATGGAGCCAATGTTGAGACAAAACTAGTAGTAAAATAGAAAAAAATCATAAAAAAGTCGCAAAACGTCACAAAAGTATCAAAAGAAACTATAAAAAAGCATCAAAAAAATCAAATAAAAAGTCTTAGAAATGTCAAAAAGTTATATAAAAAAGTTACAAAACTATGAAAATAAAATATAAATATAATCAAAAGAAACAAATAAAAAGTATCAAAGTGAATCAAGAAATATTAAAAATTTTATTAAAAATAAGAATATTAAAAAAGGAGGTTTAAAAATGAACAAAAAATTATTGACTGGAATATTAGCGAGTAGCGTTTTGTTATCGACAAGTAATGTATTTGCAACAGACCTTACTACAGCTCAAAATAAAGACGTAGAGGTTAGTTATACAGTAGAGTCAAGTTACACAGTAACTATACCAAGTGCGTACGAGATAAGTACATTAACTGGTAAAAGTGATGCACAAAAAGTTACACTTTCGGCTTATCCAAAAGTAGATCCATCTACTCCATATCTTCACATAACTGTAACATCAAAACCTGATGATAATACGGAGAGTGGTGGAGATGAATGGAAACTTGTTCGTAGCAGTGGTACTGATGGAGTAGATTATCAATTAGGAACTACTGATGCTGGAAAGGATCTTAGTGACGGAGAAGAAATAGTCTTTACTGCAGATGGTACAAAGTCAACTGCTACAGAACAAGATACTTATGCAAATATAGATAATTTTGGAGATGCTAAGAATGGATTCAAATATGCAACAGAATACACAGATACACTTACATTTACATTGACACTATCTAATAGTTTTAGTTAAGAAAGTATAAAAACATTATTTTGAGAGATAGGCTTCTACTATGGAGTAAGTAAAAAAATATTATTTCGACAGATATAATAATAAAAACACGTTAGAAATGAAGGGGGTTTAACGATGAATAAAAAATTATTAACAGGAATATTAGCATCAAGTTTTTTATTATCAACAACAAATGTATTTGCTACTGATAAAACACTTAATGGAACTACTACTACTGATACAACTGAATTGACATATACAGTATCTCAAAGCTATTCAGTTACTATACCAGCAACAGTTACAATTGGTAGTGGCAAAACAGGTACAGCAAGTGTTGTTTTAGCAGCTCATCCTATATTAAGTTATGACAAAAGATATCTTCATATAAGACTTGCATCAACAAATGGATGGAAGTTGACTACAACAGAGGATACTACTGGTTTAGCGTATAAAGCTGGTACGATATCTGGTGGAACTGAAATATCAACTTCTAGTAAACAAGTAGAGTTTGAAGCTGTTGGAACTGCAAGTGAAACATCTAAAACAGTATATTTTGAAATAACAGGTGATGTAACTTCTGCAAAATTTGCTGGTGATTACAAAGATACAGTAACATTCACACTAACAACAGACGATAATGCTCCAGCTTAAGAATAATTTTGTGCAAGTTAATAAAATATAAAAAATAATTAAGTTTTATGCAGTTCGAAGGAGGTAAAATCGTGAAGAATAAATTTGTAACAATGCTGTGGTTTTGCCTCAGCTTGTTTATAATAACCAAACCTCTTGTGCATGGCTCGGCGTGGGCTCAAGGAGCAGAGAACTTGACAACAGAAGCTCCTGTTAAGTCAAAAGTTAGCATAAATTTTCCAAAAGAAGGATATGAATATCTTGTTACGATTCCAGAGAATATAACACTGAATTATTTGGAAAAAGAACACCCATTTCAGATAGGATTTTCTGAGGAACACGAAACTCTTGACCCTAGATATATAGAAGTATTACTTGACGAAGTTCCTTCAGACGGAAAAATCATCTTAAATTATAAAAGTGATGATTCGAGTAGTGATGATTCGAGTAAACTTATCTTTAAGTTGAAAAACTCTAGTGATGTATTGATAACAGATTCAAACAATAGAGTTGCTTTGTTTTCAGTTACAGGTAAAATAGAATTAAAAGATCAAGAAACAGTGAAGGTCTGTGTTGAAGAGGAAGATTGGAAGAAAGTAACTCGTTCAGGGAATTATGTAGGAGCTATTAATTTCAATATACAAGCTCAAGAAGAATCTTCTGGAGGTGATGCAAATTGATATTTAAAAAAATCAATAAACGAACATCTCAAGATAAAACTTCTGGAGGTGGTGCAAATTGATATCTAAAAAAATCAATAAACGAATATCTCAAGATAAAACTTCTAGAGATGGAAGAACAATATCTAAAAGAATCAACAAATTTATATCGACTATTATAGCAGTAATATTTGTGATTTCAACTACTATATCTATATTTGCAGATCAAAAAGAAGATGTAGAAATAGAAGCAAGTATGGGTGTAAATGTTGATGTCCGAGTTCCAGATGGATTTGAGGTAGAGCTAGACTTTGGAAGTTTTGAAGGTGCAGTATCATCCAATCAACCTATATATGAAGTTATAATAGGTAGTGATGGTACACGTAGTCTTAGTGCAGAGGACCTAAACTACTCAGGTCAACCTCCAGGCAAACATACAATAGTTGTTCAGTTTGGAGCATCATTAAACATTGACCTTGTTAAGGGAAAAAGTATAAAAGAAACTGTCAAATTTGCAAATGAGTATAAGAATAATACATTGGTATACAACAAAACAGTGAAATATAATTCTTCCAAACCAGATAGCGATTATGACTATAAATTTGATGACAATTCATTTGTTATTGATGAAATAAAATACAATACCAAGATTACTTTTAGAGAAAATAGTTCATCTGGTGGAGGAACAATTGATGATGGAAGTACTTCTGAGACAGTGCTTGTAATAGGTTGTGGAGACAGCTACAGTGATGTTCTTGTAGCATCAGTCCTAGCCAATGAAAAGTCTGCACCTATTTTGCTTACGAAGTCAGATTCAATAGATGCTGTGACAATAGCTGAGATACAAAGATTGAGACCAACGAAAATTATAATTTGTGGAGGACCAGTAGCAGTATCTAAGAAAGTGGAAAGCCAGTTGAGTCTATATACTGACACTATAATAAGAATAGGTGGAGCTGATAGATATGAAACAGCAAAACTTATAGCAGATGAAGTGAGAAAGTTATCACCCAATAAGACAGGAGTAGCACTTGTTGTTGGTACAGACTTCCCTGATGCTATAACAATATCTCCTCTTGCTATACAAAATAGAGAGCCTATACTTTTGACAGAAACAAATTCTCTTAATCCTACTACTAAACAAGCAATGAGTGATTACAAAATCAGTGAAGTAGTTATAGGTGGAGGAGAAAAGGCAGTATCTAAACAAATTGAAAACCAATTGAAAAATGATCTGAAAATATCTAGTGTGACTCGGATCGGTGGAGAAGATAGATATGATACTGCTAGACTTGTTGGCGAAAAACTTATAAGCATAACAGGAAATACAAAAGATGTAATGCTTGCTTGTGGAACAAATTTCCCAGATGCGTTGATAATCAGTACATTGGCAGGATATTACAAAGCACCTGTACTTTTGACAGAGCCACAAAGTTTGAATGGAGTCACAAGAGATACACTAAAAACTTGGAAGACACAAAATGTAACAATTGCTGGTGGAGAAGTAGCTGTATCAGCTTCAGTTGAAAACGAATTAAAAGATACTTACAATGTAACAAGAATAGCTGGAGTAGATAGATATGATACAGCTGTCAAAGCATCGCAAAAACTATCAGAATTAAAGGCAATTAGCAACAGAGGAATCAGAGGATTAATAAAGAGTATAGTAGAGTTTATAGAAGACTTGTTCTAGAAAACAAAACAAATAAATTTAAATTGAAATAACAAATTGAACTATGAATTTACAACAATATAGCTCATAATTGAAAATTCTATTATTGTTTGCGTTAATATCGAATTAGCAAAATATAAAGAAAATGAAATTATGAGCTATAAAAATATCAGAAATAAAA
>JAISUA010000180.1 GCA_031272305.1 Clostridioides sp. | reverse complement strand
GAAGCTGTAGATGTAGTTTTTTCGTGTTCTGAAGTTCCATATGATATAAGAGTAAAGATGAGAGGAAAATCAATGCCTATAGCTGATGATGTACAGATAAAATTTTCAGAGCTATCTTATTTAAAACTTACATACTATGGATTTGACGGTGAGAGTCATAATGGCGAAATGGTTGTAAATAAAAAAGTAGCTCAAGATGTTGTAGATATATTCAAGGAATTGTACGAAAAAAAATTCCCTATTGAAAAAATTCAACTAGTAGATGATTTCAACGCAAGTGATGAAGAATCTATGAAAAATAACAACACTTCTGCTTTTAACTATAGATTGATAAGTGGATCAAGCAAACTTTCGAACCATTCATTTGGTTTTGCTATAGACATCAACCCAGTTCAAAATCCTCATGTTGTTAATGGAAAAATTCCAAGTATAACTCCAGAAAAATGTGCCAATAGAGCAAACTCCGAACTTGGAATGATACACAAATACGACGCTTGCTACAACGCTTTTATCAGTAGAGGCTGGAGCTGGGGTGGATTTTGGAAAAATCCAGACTATCAACATTTCGAATTCATAGAATAAAATTATAGTTCTTTGTCAATTAAGTGGATATTTGCATATAATATTAATTCACAAAAAAGAGCTTCATTAATTTTGAAGCTCTTTTTTGATATAAACTCAATTTAAAGCTCTTTTATTTACTTTACCTATTAAAGTTACTGGAATTTTTTCTATTCTTATTATGACAGATGGTATCATATAACTTGGAAGATGAAGTTTTAAATAATTTCTAATATAAGTAGAATTTATCTTTTCATAATCTTTTTCATCTATAACATAATAAGATGACAGATATTTTATACCCTTTTCATCTTCTTTTGCAATAGTTATACAACTTTTGATCTGATTTATATTAGAAATCATATTGTCGATTTCATACAAGTCAATATTATTTTCACCTATTTTTATTTGATTATCAAGTCTACCTATATAATCAAGTTCCCCAGTTTCAAGCCAAGTCACAAGATCTCCGCTGCGATACATCTTTTTTGTATATACATCTATGCAGAATGGATTATCTACAAAACTTTTTTCTGTAGCTTCTTTTTTATTTATATAACCTCTTGAAATCTGAGCACCTGACAAACAAAGTTCTCCTGGAACACCTATAGGACAGAGATTATCGTATTTATCTAAAACATAAACGTACGTATTTGCAATAGGTTTGCCAATTGGAATCCTATTGTATTCTTTATCAACCAAAAATTGTGTAGATAGTACAGTAAATTCAGCAGGACCATATTCGTTGTAAAGTTTATATTTTCGTTTTTTGTAGCCATTTAATTTTTCTCCACCTGCCTGCAAAACTCTAAGTGATTGATTGTTGCAATTTTTTATAAAAAGCTTTGCCAAAGCAGAAGGAAGTGCAAGCACTGTGACATCATTTTCCTCACAAAATTCATTTACTGTGAACTCATTAAACTTAGCTTCTTCTGACATGATACTAACAGTCGCACCTTTCAAAAGATATGGAAAAATCTGTTTCATAACTGCATCAAAACTAAAACTTAAATACACTCCACAAATATCATTTTCAGTTATATTTATTTGATCTATACTATAAAAACACATATTTAATAAACTTCTATGTTCTACTGAAATAATCTTTGGTCTTCCTGTAGAACCTGATGTTGATATTGTATAGGCTACGTTTTCTGGTTTAATTTCTTGAGTCAGAGGAAAATCCGTATCCATAAATCCATCTTTCTCAATGTCTACAACACAAATATTACTATCTTTTATCGACTCTTCTCGAAGAGATATTTTTATATTATCTTCTTTTATAAGTACTTTCGCCTTGGAATCTTCAAGTAAATATTCTATTCTTTCTATTGGATTATTTATATCTATAGGGAAAAATGAACCTCCTGCTTTCATTGTAGCAATAGCAGCTATCACAAAATTTATATTTCTAGGAAGCATCACTGCCACAACATCTTCTTTTTTCACTCCTATATGGTTCAAATATCCTCCCAATTTATCAGTAAATAAATCTAATTCCTTTTAACTCATAAAATGATTGTCATCTTCTACTGCAATATTATAAGCATAATCTGTTGCACTCTTTCTGAACAAAGAAATATAATCTTTTTCGAAATCATAATCTTTTTTTGTATCATCAAAATGAGTTAAGATTCTTTTTTTCTCTTCGTCTGAGATAAATTTCAACCTGCATACATCTATGTTTTCATTTTCAAGCACCTGTTTTGTAATTCCTTCAAACATATTTAGAATTCGTCTTATTTTTTCAACACTGTATACATTAGCATTGTAAATAAGATGTACTTTTGTATTCTCATAAGAAAAATCAATTTTAACATTCAAATCATTACTTACAAAACGATATTCATCTTTATCATTCCAAAATAGCACTGTATTGATTAATTTATCTTTCAACGCACTTTTGTTATTTAAATATTCTAGAAACAACTCTTTGTTTCGACTAGAATTCGAATATTTTTCTAAAGTATTTAAATATTGATTTTGCAATAATTTAAGTGATTCTAAAAAAGACATTTTATTTGTATAGTTTACTCTAATAGGCAATACATCTTTTGTTACTCCAAATACTACATCTTCTTCATATGTGTACTTTTCAAGTATTAATCCATAAATTAGCATAAAAAATACTTCAAAATTTATTTCATATCTATTCAAAAAATTGCTAAGACCTCTACTGATTTCATCGCTAAAACAAATGCTCTCTTCAACAATATCAAAATCATATGATTCGTTAAAATAGTCATTTGGAACTTTTGCAAAATTTGTGTAATCAAGCAATAGTTCTTCCCAATAACTAAAATCACTGTTGTAATTATTTCTGCTCAATAGTATCACCTCACATCTTAGGCGAAAATTACTTTTTTCTCATAAATATTAAAATTGTTTTATTTAATATTTATATAAAAATTGACCTATTTAGTATTTATATTCAAATTTTTTATTTAATATTCATACTAAAACTTATTTATTTAATATACTTGTTTATTTAATACGCTTATGAATACGTTTCTTTTAATATTTATACAAAACCTTGTTTATTTCTTGTCAAGACGAAACTACTTTTCTTTTAATATTCATACTTAGTTGCATTTTCACACATAGTCACTTTCAAACTTCCATCTGAATAACGTTTCTTGCATTCTGATAGGAAATCATTTAACTCTTTATCTTGTAAATTGATATTTTTTAGACTGTATAAATAAATTTTCCCTTTTTCTAAAATAATATCGACATTATTTAAATCATTTGTTATATTTGCAAATAGACATTTTCTTTTTACTTCGTTTTCAATAAATTCGTCTAGCATTTCATTCAATGACTCTGACATCTCTTCAAACCATTCATCATAGCTTTGAGAATCTCCATCGTCGTCATCATCAAATTCATCATCAAATTTATCATCTACATCAAAAATACCTTTTAGATTACTATTAGAACCTATATCAAATATAGAGTTTAGATATTCTTCTGTGGAAAATTTAAAAGTATTTATTCCTAGCTCTGCTAATTCTTTTTCAATCTCATCAATATCCATACCATAACGCTTCATAAAACATTTTTGTATCTCAATAAATTTAGTTTCTGATATATTATTATCTACCTTATAATTATGAATTTTGTTTGAAAATTCACTCATGGCAATTTCTCCGTTCATAATAGAGTAATATAAGTCATATATATAATTTTCAAATTTATCTACATCTGAATCTTTTACTTTATTCTTTTGTTCATTAAAATCTATAATTCTTCTGTGTGACATAACTTTACCCTCCTACAACATATATTCAAGTAAATTATATCATATTTAATTCAAATATTCTATAAAATCACATTTCAATCCTTGATGATAGCAAATTTTTTGTCAAATTTTAAAGTTACTTTTTGTCCAAGAGGTAGCGTTATCATAGGAGAACAATGTCCTGTCTGTAAATTGTATATTGCTGGTTTTCCTGAGTAATCAACATATTCATTAAATAACTGTATCAATTTATATTCTTCAGATTTCTCTACGCTATCAGCAAAATCTCCAAAAATTATTCCACTACATCTATCAAGTTTTCTTGCCATTTTCAATTGATTCATCATTCTATCTATTTTGTACAATGGCTCTGATACATCTTCTAACAAAAGTATTTTATTTCTTGTATCTATTTCAAAATCAGTTCCTAAAAGAGAAACAATCACAGACAAATTCCCTCCTACAATTTCTCCACTTGCTACTCCACTTTTTAGAGTATAAATTTTTTCGCACTTAGGATTCTTTAATATCAAATTCCTATCATTTTTCTTTTGAAAATTCTGCTTTTTATATTTTAGATTCTTGTTTTCATCTTCATAATTCTTGTTTTCATAGATATAATTCTTATTTTCATCTTTGCTGTATACTAAGTTTTTACAAAAATATTTTACATCCTTTGATTCAGAAAAATATTCATATCCACATACAAAATCTATTGCTTTTTTCAATGAATCCAATGTGAATTTATCCCAGTTTTTTGAAGAAGATGCCATAGGTCCATGAAATGTTTTCAGTCCACATCTTTGATTGAACGCAATATTAAGAGCTGTTATATCTGAGAATCCTATAAATATTTTTGGATTATTTTTTATAATTTCATAATCAATCATATTTAAAATGCGAGCAGAACCATATCCTCCTCTCAAACAAATTATTAAATCAACCTCATCGTCTAAAAACATTTCCTCCAAATCTGCACATCTAGTATAATCATCTGCAGATAAAAAATCATTGTATCTTGAATAACAACCTTTGCTGAATTTAACTCTCTTACCTAGCTTTTGTTCCAAACTATATCCAATCTTCTCTATGTCACTATTTATATCACTAGAAACCAAACCTGACGAAGGTGCTATAACTCCTATCATAAATAATTTTCCTTTCATCTTTTTTACTTTAATCTTTCTTCTCTAATCTTTCTTCTCTGTTCTTTTTTCTCTAATCTTTCTTCTCTGTTCTTTTTTCTTTAATCTTTCTTCTCTGTTCTTTTTTCTTTAATCCTTCTTTCTTTAATCTTTTCATCATTTAAAATCAAGCTTTTAGTCAACTATTCTTAACTTTATAAATATATATGTACTATATGATAAAAATATTTTTATAAGAAAATTATACTCACTAATTCATTTATTAGAAAGGACATTTTTTATGGAAAATAAAAAAAATATAGACTCAAAAGAGCTCACAGAATTTCTAAATGATATCAATTCTGAAAAAGTCGCAGAATTTCGAAATGATATTAATTCTGAAAAAGTCGCAGAATTTCGAAATGATATCAATTCTGAAAAAGTTGCAGAATTTCGAAATGATATTAAATCGAATGAACTCGTAAACATTCCATACAACATAGATAAAGAGTTTTCAATTAAAAAAATAGTAGATGATATTTTCCCTTTTATTGTTCATATAAGAAGACAAATTCATCAAAATCCTGAACTTAGCGAAAAAGAATTCCTCACAAAAGAACTCATACTTAGATATCTAAAAGAATTTGATATAGATTACATCGAATATGATAGAAATAACGCAGTGACTGGATTTATTGATATAGGTGCTTCAAAAACAATTGCTATAAGAGCTGATATGGACGCTCTTCCTATTACTGAAAATCTAAATCACTCCTATATCTCAAAAAATAAAGGTGTAATGCACGCCTGTGGTCACGACGCACATACTGCTATACTACTTGGAACTTGCAAAGCTCTTTCCATTCTAAAAAATAGATTGAACGTAAATGTAAAATTCTTTTTTGAGCCTGCAGAAGAAACTATTGGAGGTGCAAAATTTATGATTGCTGACGGTTGTATGGAAAATCCAATTGTAGACTGTGTATTTGGATATCACGTCGATCCTAATATTGAGGCAAAAAAAATTGGCATTAAATATGGAATTTTAAATGCCTGTTCTGAACTTATCAATCTAGAAGTGATAGGTAAAAAATCTCATGCAGCCTATCCACATATGGGAACAGATGCTATCGTAATAGCTGGAAATATTATTACTGCTCTTCAGACAATCTCAAGCAGAAACATCGACCCTTTCAATCCAATTGCACTTTCTTTTGGAACGATAAATGGAGGCTTGCGAGAAAATATAGTCTGCGATAATGTAAAAATAAAAGGCACTCTTCGTTGCATAGATACATCAGTCAAAGATAATGTCAAAAATAGAATAGTTGAAATATGTGATTGTATATCAAAAGGACTTGGAGGAAGTGCAAAAGTTGAATTTACAGAAAGCTATCCTATCCTAAAAAATTGCGAAAAGATAGTAGATTATATAAAGAACAATGCAAATTGTTTGCTCGGAGAAGAAAATGTTATTATAAAAGAAAACGCAAGCTTAGGAACAGAAGATTTTTCTTATTTTCTACAAAAAACTAAAGGTGCTTTCATCCAAATAGGATGTGCTAATTATGAAAAAAAAATAAACTCCCCTCTTCATTCATCTTCATTTGATATAGATGAAGAATGTTTGAAAACAGGAGTTATGATAAATCTTATCAATGTATTGAATTATAGAATATAAAAATCTTTTTTATACGAACAACATCATTCTCATGACTTCATAGTAGTCATCTGTTTTAAATACTACTGTATTTGGATCTATCATCTTCATTCCAGGATAGAATGATGCCTTATACGCAGGTGTTCTCTCTTTGTATCTCATCTCAACTTCGAAATGCTCTGGAAGTTCAAGCAAATGTCTTGATAAATCACCACTTAATGCTTCCTTAACACCTGCTTTTATTCTTTCAATTGCTAAATCTGGATGTATAGAAATCGTTCCTTCTGCTCCACAACCTTCATTCACTGCTACTGTCACTATATTAGGAAGAAACTTCTTAGCTCCTTCACAAAGAGCTTTATCTCCACTCAAAAATGCCACAGGAACTCCATAATATGCACAAATATACGCACTTATAACAAATTCAGTCGCTATCATACCATTTATTTTTATATAACTAAACATAGTGTCCATAGTGTGACATAGAGGATTGCCTTCTAATCCTGCTCCATTATGATAACCAGTAAACAAACAAGCATCATATGTTTCATCTATTCCAGACATCATAACAAGAGGATCTTTTGACCAACCTCTAAACAATTTCGCACTCTTTGGAAGCAAATTTAATTTTATATTTCTAGCAGTGTAATGAGCATCTTTTACCAAAATTTCATCTGCTCCAACTTCTTCTGCACCTTCACAAGCAACAGCCACTTCCTTTGACATTTGATCCGCAAAGTATACATGATCATGTTTTTTTGGATCTGTCTCATTCCAATGATTTATACCACAAGTTCCTTCAATATCAGCACTTAAATATATTTTCATAAAACACCTCTTCCTCTATATTTGATAGTCTTGATAAAACTGAGATAGAAAATCTATAATTTAATAAAAATTTTACAAAACTATCATCTTTTATTTATAGTATATCATTTTAATTTCTTCAATAATATGTTAAAATAATTTATACGAGAAATTTTTACTTAATTGTATATCAATAATTAGAGTATTCTCTATGTATATCAATAATTAGAGTATTCTCTATTGACTATTCAGTAAATATTATTTTTTAGGAGGAAAAAAATGGGTATCAGAGATAAATTCGCAGAATCTTTTGCGAGATCAAAAACAATGAGTGGACCTGAAAAAAAGGCAAATGAAATCATAGGTAAGTTAATTTTACAAAAAGCTCTTATTCCTTTTGCACTTATGCTTATTGTATCCATAGCTGGTCCATTATTAAAAATAAATGGATGGATAACTGTTGCAGTAATACTTATCATAGCAGTGGCTGCGTTCTTTTATGTAAAAAACACAAGCAAAAAATTTCAAGTGTTCAAACCTTACGCAGGAAATTTGATAAGTCTTGAAAAAGTAAAAAAAGGACAATATATTGCGATTATAAAACAAGGTAAATTACCTGTTAAACTTCATATTTCATATGGAGGAGAAGATCTTGAACATATTAAGAAAAATCAACTTGTTCAAGTAAATTACAATCCTGAAGCAAAAATCGCAATAGTAGTTAAATATCATTAAAAATTCGGTCCAAAACTTGAATTTTTATAATCAAATTATAGCAAAAAAACTTTAAATGTTTCATATCATATTGTAAGATTCATAAAAGTTCTTTTTTGTAAGATTCATAAAAGTTCTTTTTCAAATAACTTTTGTTTTATTTAACTAAAATATATGATATGAAACATTATAAACATAAGCTTATGAAATTGTTTTTAGATTCGTTAGCTGATATCGCCTTCATTTAAGCGTAATCCTCAAATCGAATCTTCCAAACAATCTTCGTAAGCTATTTTGTTAAATTACATAAAATTCGCTAAAAAAACTACGTATTGAAAGGGTGAATGATATGAGCGATAAGAAGATTTACGAAGATAGGTTTCTTGAATATTATTTTAGAGCAATGTACCTTTTATTTTGGCCTATAATTTGGTTCAAATGGAGAGTTCTCAGCCAACCATTTTTAGAAAAAACATTTGTAATTCTATACGTTGTTTTTTCTTTATTGTACTTAATTTTATTTATAATTTACAAAAAAAGAAGCCACTTTCAAATAAATACTATAGACATTTATTATAATGTTTTTTCTATCATTACGTTTATAATAACTCTCTTTAGTTTTGTAATTTTCCCCAAAATTCTCACTGTACTTTTGATTAAATTTGTTGTGACCGGAATTTATTTTTATATTTCAACTATCAAAACTATCAAATATAAGCAACAAGAAGGAGTCGTTGGAATCATGGCATCTCTCTTACTATTTGTAATAGCAATATACTATTAAAAATAACTTGTTTTATCCTTAGATAAATCTATATATTAAATATTATTAAGCTATGAATATTTATGAAATAATTTCTATATATATTTAAGGAATATCAAAACTACTTTTATATATAATGAAAAATTTAACACATTATTTTTGAGAAATATTTTAATGAAGAATTTAATGTTGCAATTTATATATTTATAAATTGATCACAATTTTATTGGACAATACTTGTTTTTTTTGTTATCATTTAATTTAGTGATAAAAATTTAAAAATGAAAAGGAGTCTCATATGGAAAATAAAGTTCTAGCTACAGTAGGCGAACACGAAATAACTAGTGATGAAATTGAAAACGCACTAAAAACAATGAATCAATATCAAATGATGAACTATAACACTGAAGAAGGAAAAAAACAACTTCTTGAAGACCTTATAAACCAAGAATTATTCTATTTAGAAGCAAAAGAAGATGGTCTAGATAAAGAAGAAAGTTTCTTAAACGAACTTGAAAAAATCAAAGTAAATTTAATGAAACAATTGGCTATTGCTAAAGTTTTGAACAAAATAACAGTAACTGATGAAGAAAAAGAAGCTTTCTACAATGATAACAAAGAAAAATTCATAGCACCTGAAACTGCATCTGCTAAACATATCTTAGTAGAAACAGAAGAAAAAGCAAACGAAATATTAGCAAAAATCAAATCAGAAGAAATCTCATTTGAAGATGCTGCTAAAGAATTTTCAACTTGTCCTTCAAATATGAACGGTGGAGATTTGGGAACTTTCTCAAAAGGACAAATGGTTCCTGAATTTGAAGAAGTAGTTTTCAAAATGAATAACGGTGAATTATCTGAACCTGTTAAGACACAATTTGGTTACCACTTGATCAAACTTGGAGAAAAAAATCCATCTGCTCAAGTTCCTTTCGAAGATGTAAAAGGAGATATCGAAAAAAATCTTACTTATCAAAAACAAAATGATGCTTATGCACAAAAAATAAACGAATTAAAAGCTAAATATGGCAATAAAGTAAGCTATAAATAGAGTTTGATTTATTTCATTAATCATAGTAAAAGATAAATAGAATTCGATTTATTTCATTAATCATATTAAAAGATAAAAGATATTGCTCTTAGATTCAGTCGCTGATCTCGCAATTTGTGTGAGTAAAGTTTCTAATCGAATCTCGTAAGCAATATCTTTTATATTTTTGGGTTCTTTGTCAATTAGTTGGAAATTCCCATATAATATTAATTCACAGAACGGAGCTTCATTAATTTTGAAGCTCTTTTTAAATTTCGGTTCTTTGTCAATTAGATGGATATTCATATGTAACATTAATTGACTCTATAATATTTAAGTGGAAGTTGCATAAAAAAATAAACTTCTGAAACAAAAAAGTGAAGATAATCATAAGATTATCCTCACTCACAGATCTCATTCAAGTGTTCCACAATCTAGAATTGTAAATTGTAATCTATAGTGATAAGTTAATTAAGTTCACCAATCTCGTGAATATAGTTAATACAATTCATTTATGCTCTTATCTCAGCTTCATCTCTAACTCGAGGAAGTATATATAAATTAGTCAAGTGAATGAAATTCATTTATTCTCTTATCTCATATTCATCTCTAACACGTTTGAATCGAATGTCAGTATCTATTGCTTTGAAGTGTTTTTCTCCTGCCTTTATTTTTGCTCGTTCGTGAGGACGAAGTTGCTCATCACTAGTATCACCTTTTGTTTCTACAATAAAGTACAAATGTTGTTCCTCATCTTTTTCGTACAACAACGCCCAATCTGGATTATATGGTCCAAGAGGTGTACGTATTTTGAACCAATCTGGCAACTTAATATAGAACTTAACATTATCATCATTTTCAGCTTTATATGCAAATTCTTTTTCAACATTTGAGTCTGTAACTACATAGTCATAAAGTGTTTTTGCTTTCGTTTTATCAACTTTTATTGAATTGCCATTCTCACCTAAATAAGCATTCAATGTTTTAGTAGTAAATAACTTTTGTTCATATTCATCATCAACACGAGTATACTCAATACCATCGACAATCAATTGATTTTTGATTGCATTAATAATTTTCGCTGATTGATTCATATAAGACAATGGATTATTTTTAAAGCAGTCCAAATTATTTACCTTTTGTAAAATTGCTACTATAGTTCTACGCGTTAGATTAGTTTGATTTTGCAAATAAGTAATAATATCTGGAAGTTTATAAGAACCTTCAGTATTAGCACGAACACTACTTTCGCTATTTGCATCTGCTTTTACTCCTGCTTCCGTTAATTTAACATCAGCTTTTTTGTAAAGATATGTTCCCTTGCGTGTCTGAATAGAATTAATTCCATCAAATAATTCATTGCCGTAAACAGCATCTTTGATAAGTTTTTTGGAATCAAAGTCAATACGATAAGTTGTCTTATATTTAATCTTGTTCCAAAGTTCTAAAAAATCATCCGCCAATGCCTCTTTTATTACATTCACTTCGACTTTATCCTTTGCATTTTTTATTTCAAGACTCTTTATCTTAGATTTTGCGACACCCAATATTTTTGGAATAATTTCTTGGAATTCTTCTGATACTTCAATTTTTCCATCCTTTATTGCTTTTTTTAGCTTATCTGTAGCACGTCCAGAATTATTGATGTATTCTTGTGATTTTAGCTCTTCAAATAGCTTAACAGACTTTATCTTTCCAAGAGGTTCACTTTCTTCTGTAACATCATCTTGCTTAATAATAATCGTTGCAAAACTATATTTTTCAAAAATACCAAATCTAATACCATCTTCTTCATATTCTTTTTGAAGTCCTTCAGCAAAATCTTTATAACTCTCATTTGCCATGACCGTCAATATATTTATTCCTTCTCGTATCATACGCTTTCCATCTTCATTGACTGCAATACGAAGTCCACGACCAATTGTGTGTCGTTTAGTAATCGTAGCTTTAGTCTCGAGTAATGTTGCTATTTGGAATACATTTGGATTATCCCATCCTTCTTTCAAAGCTGAATGAGAGAAAATAAATCTAATTTTATTAGCTTTTGCAGTATTTCCTTTAGACTCATCAAAGAATGTCAATAATCCTTCTTTGTTTTTCATAATCATTTCATAAGTTGATTCATCATCTTTTGTTGTTCCGTTTGTATTTTTTAACTTTCCTTTTTTATCTGCTGAAAAATATCCATCATGTACTTCTTCTACTGGAACATCTATATCATTTAACTCTTTGTATTTAGAAAGTTTGATCAAACGATTGTACTCTTCTTCAAAAATTCTTGCATAACGACCTGGAGATGGATTTCCTTCTTCATCATAAATTCTGTAATTTTCAACTTTGTCTAAAAAGAATAGACTCAAAACTTTAATCCGTAAACCTTGATGTTTAAAAGACAGTTCTTTATTTAAATGTTCCTCAATTGTTTTTGCGATTTGAGCACGCTTTATGGCTTCATCTTCAAGTGTAGCTGATTCCAAAGTAATTTTTTCTGGATTACCAGAGAAAGTTACTGACTCAAAACCTGGTGTAGCATCAATATCTTGAACAAATCCAACTTCTTCATAAACTTGTAACTTAGTTTTATTAAATATATCATCACCTGCCTTTAGAGTCACGATAGTTTTATCTACCTCATTACGTTTCTTTTTATACATTTCAACTCTTGCAGAGATTCCACTCTTACCTGTTTTTACTTCTATCAATTTTAAATGTGCTCTATTCCCATCTTCATTTATCTCAATACCAGCTACTTCGATTTGTTTAACTAATCTGTTATCATAAGCATCAACTGCACCTAATCTATAAATAGTAGGATAAGAAGTGTCACGATGAGTTGCCGAATAACGAAATCCAGCTGAAGGACTTAGACTTGTAATAGCATCTTTTGCTAAATCTGTATTATCGACAGATTGTGGTTCATCTATGATTACAATTGGTCTTGTCTCTGCAATCAAATCAATCGGACGAACGCCTGATAGTTGGTCATTTTCTCTATTCATAACATTTGTATCTTTGTTGAACGCTTGAATAGTAGTAACCATAATATCAATAGTATTAGCAGATGCAAAACTACGTACACGATCAAGTTTGCTACTATCAAACATAAACAAATCATATATAACTCCATTATATTGATTTTTAAAATAATCTTTAGTTATTTGAAACGACTTAAGTACACCTTCTTTAATTGCCACACTTGGAACAACTATTACAAATTTTTTAAAATCATAAATTTTGTTTAACTCTAAAATTGTCTTTAAATAAACAAATGTCTTACCAGTTCCTGTTTCCATTTCAATATTAAACTGAGGAAAACTAGTGTTAGTTCCGTATAGATTGTCGCTTATCACAATCCCATTCTGAATTTGTACTTTATTTACGTTTTTTAACATCTGCTCTTCATTTATGATAATACGATTACCAATACCAATTCCATCCTCAGCAAAAAATGTACTTTTAACTAATTCTTCTGAAATTGTGAAATTTGATTGTTTGATTGTTTGACCTTCAAAAACTTTCACAGCAGCTTGTACAGCTTTTGTTTGATAATCTAGTGTATCAAATTGTATTTTCAAAACTTACTCCTCCTTTCCCCCAGTTTATATGCTTAAAATATCATCGTATTTAACACCAATTTCATTTAATTGTTCAATGATATTTAATTTTTCACTGTCACTTTCAAATTTTTCATCTTGGAAAACAATAACTGTATTTTCTAATTCTTGTTCTCCAATTTCTTTTTTAATAAACTCTGCTACATCACTTGTTATTTTTTCACCTAATACTACAAACATAGCACCATATGCGATATCATACACTACTACTTCTCTAAGAGTATGTTCTTTGATTGGATAAGTCAAATCAAGACCTTGCTTAAGCAAGATTTCATATACAATGTCTAGTGGTTTTGAACCTTCTTCAAAATTATCTTCGCTGAATTCTATTTGCTCTTCTAAATTTTTTGTATCAGAGTTCCATTTTTTGATATTCGATTTAGATAGCTCAAAAACTTTGAAACCAATATCCAATTTATCTGCAAGCAGTGGATTTTCTTCAACAATCTTGTCGCCAGCACGACGAATACGCTCCTTGCCGATTTCGCAAATATTCTTGTACCCTGCTTTATACGCCTCGCTTTTTTCGTCACACACTTCCGGCAACTGCACCATAATAAACTTCCGCTT
>JAISUA010000174.1 GCA_031272305.1 Clostridioides sp. | reverse complement strand
ACAACCAGCCATCATTTCACGCATATATTGATGGATTACTGCTATATGTGGAGGTACATAGATTCCACCATATTTTTTGGCAGCTGAAAGACCAAACATATGATCGTCTTCATTAATTGTTCCACCTACTGCACATAAGCTATTATGACAATTTGTCAAAACATATGGAATAGGAAATTTTTCAAGACCACTTGCTCTTGCTGTCTGTATAATACCAACAAAAGTAATATCATGAGAAGCCATTGAATCAAATTTTATTCTTAATTTCTTTTCGTCACCAGAAATATTGTGATTTTGCAAAATAGAATAGGCAATCGTACCTTTCTTTGCTTCTTCACTTATAGATATATTTCTATCTTGTAAATTTGGAAAAATTGATTTTAATTTCAAAGAATCGTTTTCTTGTATAATATCTGTCCCATTTAATAAGTATGCTCCAGAATCAATTAATTTTATCATACCTAAATCCTCCATTAGCATCGTTTATTTTGTATATTTGTGTTTAAAAATAGAATTGTACTGTCTTATTAATAACTATTTTTGTGTATAATTAATAATTATAGGTTAAAAAATTTATTTTGTAAAGTTATTATCCGAAAAACGACAATATCTGTTAAATTAATTACTTCCATCTCCACTTCCTGAACCATTAGGGTTATAACTCTTTATTGAATCTAAATCATTTATTTTAACGCTTAGTTGTCTTGTAGTGTTGTCATAATTGATTGTAGCGTCTTTTATTTCTTTTGTTTCATTATCACTTATAGCATATATTTTTATATCTTTGTTACCGTTAGTTTCTATCACTTATAGCATATATTTTTTATCTTTGTTAGCGTTAGTTTCTTTAAGTTCTGTTAGTTAAGATATTCTTCTACTTCTTCGATATCATTGTGTTCTTTTTGTCTAATGGAAATTTTCATTTCTTATTTTACTCTAAATAAAAAATATTCCTCTTTAAAAAATACTCCTCTTTAATTGAATAGTTTGTTCAACTATATATTTTAAAGAGGAGTATTTTAATAAATTTTAATACATTAATAAATTAGATTATATTAATTTATTAAAATCTTATTTATATTTATTTATCACTTAAATTCACTGTATTTTTGACTTATCTTCACTGCTGTTTCATATCTATCTTTTCCACCAAATCTATCTATAACCATTGATTTTAAAATATTTTTTCTTAATTCCAACTCTATATCCTTTGATACTGCATTTGTTTCACCAGCTATTGTTACCTTTGATATTTTCCAATCTTTAAGTGCATTTTGTGTTGTTTTATTCAAATGTTTTGGTTCTGTCAAAAGTACTGGCACTTTATAATATCCTGCAAATGAACTTACTGTAAGTGCATCAGCAAAATCCGTACCATCTACAAGTATAGCTTGAGCTATTGTATTGGAATATGATTTTTCATTCATATCCAATGTATTATCTATACTTTCTTTATTTAATTTTCTTACTACCTTTTCATTATATTTATTTGATAAATTTTCTATGTCTGATGAACTTTTTGAACTTGAAAAATTAGATTTGCTCAAAATGGATATTAATTTATCTCCAATAAGTTTTGCTGTTTCGTATCTATCACTTCCACCAATTCTATCAACTTCTATCGTACTTATCGTTTTCTTTCTATCTTCCTCTACTATATCTATTGATTTATTTTTATCTTTATCTATTGTATTTATTGATTTATTTTTATCTTCTGCAACATCTCTTCTCTGCAACATATTTTCTTTATTTTTTGATGATATATATATTTTTTTGATTTTATCCTCAACATTTTTAGATATTGCATTTTTTTCTCCTATTATTATTACATTAGATATTCCCCAAGATTTTAGTGCATTTTTAGTATCTCTATTCAAATCGTCTGTCATGGTCAAGAGTATAGGTGTATTTGTGTACTCAGCCAAACTTGTAACGCTCATTGCATCTGGAAAATTAGTTCCAACAACCAATATTATATTATTTAAGCTTGAATCAGTTGATAATTTTGAACATATATTACTTGATAACTCATCATTTGTAAATATCGTATCAATTGTAGACACTGGATTTTTTGATGTTCTATCACTTATAGACAATGAATTTTTTGATGTTCTATTTGTTGATACTAATTTTCTTACTTCTTCTCCGACTCTGATAGCTGTCTGATATCTATCGCAACCATATATCCTTGTAGTCTTTATACCTTCTATTTTTTCATCAATTTTATCAATAACACAATCTGATACTGCTTGATTTCCACCTACTATTATCACTTCTGTAGGTTTTCTCCTTTTGATTTCATCAAGTGTTTTATCGTCTATACTATCTAATTTTGATAATAAAATAGGTGCATTTTTTAAATGTGCTAATACTGAAGCTGTAAGTGTATCAGAATATCTTTCTCCATTTGCTACTATCACTGTCATTTGACTTGATCCACCAGAATTATTTGAATCTGGCAAATCTGGATTTGATTTTTTATTCCATATTGCATAAAGTGTTCTATCATTTACAAATTTTATTGTTTCTCCATCCAGTTTTGTTTTTATTTTTTTATATGCATCCTCTTCCGAATCAGCCCAACCCGCAAAATTATAATTTTTTCTTTCAGGCTTTTTTGCTTTTGATAAATCTATCTTTTGACCGTATCTTAAATGCAACTCTTCATTGTATGGTTTAGATGTTTGTCCATTTGGATCAAACTTTATATTTACTCTTTGACCTTGCCAAATATATGTTCTTGTTTCTGGTTTTGTATTGTGATATGCAAGAACATCTTCTCCTATCTCGTATGTGTTGCCATCTTGATCCTTTTCATCTACCCAATATCCTGTATATTTTTCATTATTTTGTGGTATTGTTTCAAAACACGTTTCATTATCTTTTAGAATAGTTTTTTCTCCTAATTTTATCCGTTTTAAATTAGGCAAAGAATATAGCATTATTCCATATTCTTTAGAATCTAGATTCATTGTATCAAAACTACTCAAATACAATTCTTCTAAACCCTCACATTGTTGAAACATCATTTTAATTCCAGAAAATCTACTATTATCTGATTTTATATTTCTTAAATCAAATTTACTTACATCTAATCTTGTTAGACTTTTACAATAAGCAAACATTACACTCATATTTTTTACATTTAAAGTATTGAATTTGCTTACATCTAATGTTGTTAAACTTTCACAACCTCCAAACATAATACTCATATCTTCCACTTTTGATGTATCAAACTTACTTACATCTAACATCGGTAACTTAGTACAAGCTTCAAACATACAACTCATATTTTCAACATTCGATGTATCAAAATTACTTACATCTAACTTTGTTATCTCAAGACAACAGTCAAACATATAACTCATACATTTAACATTCGATGTATCAAAATTACTTACATCTAATACTGTTATCTCAGAACAAGACTCAAACATAGCACTCATATCTTCTACTTTCGATGTATCAAAATTACTTACATCTAACTTTGTTAAACTTTCACAACCATAAAACATAGCACACATATCTTTAACATTCGATGTATCAAACTTGCTTACATCTAATATTGTTATCCTTCCACAATCATAAAACATATAACTCATATCTTTAACATTCGATGTATCAAATTTACTCACATCTAACATTGGTAACTTAGTACAACCTTCAAACATATGACTCATATTTTCAACTTTCGATGTATCAAAATTACTCACATCTAATACAGTTAATTTATCGCTGTTTAAAAACATATTAGACATATCTTCTACAGAAGATGTATTTAAATAATCTATATTTTTTATTTCTTCAAGTCTGTTATAATCAGCAAACAATCCACTTGAATTTTTATTTGCATTTACTTTACCCATAAATTCAATCTTTTTGACTTTATACTTAAATGATTTAATGATAGGGTTTTGTATGAATTCTCCTTTTTCATTTAAATGACCACCTTCAGGAAAATCCCCTTCATAAATTTCTAAAGTACCGTCATACTCTAATTCCCACTTACACGTACCATATTCCCCACTAGCTTCGACTAACGCATTACTTTCCAAACTAAATGCAGTAAAAAATAAAACAAGAATACTTATCTGTAAAATAATCTTAGTAATATTCTTTATGATTTGGTTCATAATTTGATTTTCGCTCATTGTAACCCCCCATTCTAGCAAAAACAAAAAAACTACAAATATACTATTAAAATTAATTCGCAATCATTTTTTCAACACTCCTTTCAACATATATTCACATTATAAGACTTATAAGAAGTTGAAATAAAAGCAATGTAATAAGTCTTGAAAAAACTGAGATAGAAAATCTTTTAATTTCTTAATCTAAGTTTCCTACTTGGTTCGAATATAAATTTTCATTTTTTAACGAAAATTTAGTTTTCATAATAAATAATAATCTAACAAGAAAGAAATGTCAATATAATTGTTATAATTTACTTAAAATTTGTTGTTATAGCATAAAAAACGACCTATTTACGATAATGTTTTTCTATAAGTCATCATAGGTCATTTCATACTTCATTTTTGATATTTTATTTTTCGTACTTTATTTCAATTTTAATAATTGGATTTACTTAAACTTTATTTCTACATACTTTACAACCTTATTTTCCAATTCTTCTTTTGACAATTCGTCTAAATCAAACCACTTGGCGTCCTTATATCGCTTAAACCACGTAATTTGTCTTTTCGCATATCTTCTTGAATCTCTTTTTATAATTTCAACAGCTTCATCAAAAGTGTATTCACCTTCAAGATATTTTATAATTTCTTTATATCCTATACCTTGCATCGAAATCATATTTTTATCATATCCAAGTTCCAAAAGTTCTTTTACTTCATCTACAAGACCATTCTTTAGCATTAAATCTACTCTTAAATTGATTCTATCGTAAAGTTTCTGTCTATCTCTATTTAGAACTATAATTATAGGATCATAATTTTGATTTAATTTTAAATCAGATGAAAAATCATTCATTTTGCTTCCACTAAGTTCTACTTCTATTGCTCTAATAACTCTTTTGGTATTGTTTTTATGAATCCTCTCTGCAACTTCTTCGTTTAAATTTCTCAATTTTTCGTGCATATATTCTCGTCCGTTTTCTTCCAATTCCTTTGATAATTCATCTCTCAACTTTGTATTTGCCTTTGATTTTGCAAAATCCATTTTGTAAATAAGCGAATTTAAATAAAGTCCTGTTCCACCTGTTATAATGATATTTTTATTCTTTGCGTGAATTTCTTCAATATATTTAATAGCTCTTTTTTGAAATTCTGAAACAGAAAAAGAAAAATCTGGACAAACTTCATCTATCATATAATGTTTTACTCCTGACATTTCTTCTTCTGTGACTTTTGCACTTCCAATATCCATATATTTATATATCTGCATTGAATCAGCAGAAATTATCTCAGCATTTAATTTTTTTGCTAATTGAATTGATAAATCCGTCTTTCCTACAGCAGTAGGTCCTGTCAAAATAATCAACGGAATTTTTCCTACATTTATATTCATTTCTCAACTCCTAAACTTACTTCGAATAATTAAACATTTATATTCTTTTCTCAACTCTTAAACTTACTTCTAATAGCTAGACTTATCATCACTTCTAACTATAATCTACATTACTCTTTTAAACATTTTTTCTATTTCATATTTAGATATTTCTACGACTGTAGGTCTTCCGTGAGGACAAGTAAATGGATTGTCACAATCTTCAAGTTGTTCAAATAAACTACTTACTTCTATATCACCTATTTTGTCATTTGCCTTGATTGCAGATCTACACGCCATTATTGCAAATCTATCTGTTTTCAAATCATAGATATTCTTAATTTCATCAATATGATCTATTATTTCAAGTATGAATTTTTCTGATTCAGGTCGTCCAAACATCATAGGAACGGCTCTTATCACAATATTGTTGTTTCCAAAAATTTCAACATCAAATCCATATCTATTAAAAATATCCAAATTCTTTTCTATTTTTAGCATATCTACATTTGAAAATTCAAGAATCACAGGATCTAGTAACATTTGCATAGCTATGTCGTTATTTATAAACCTATTCATATATCTTTCAAATAAAACTCTCTCATGTGCTGCATGCTGATCCAGAAGAAACATAGAATCTCCTTTTGAAAGAACTATATACGTTTTAAAGATAATTCCTATATAATTATATTCAGAAAAATTTATTTTTCTTTTATCTTCAATTTCTATATTCTCATCTAAAACTTCAAGTTGAATATTTTCTCCTACACTTACATTTTTGTTGAATTTATTTTTTAAATTGTCATTATCTAAAGCATTGTTAACACAATCTTTATTTTTTAAATTATCGTTAGATAAATCATTAATAACATAACCATCACTTTCCTGATTATTTATTTTATTGTTCAATAAATTCCTTTTTACATCGTAATCATAATCATTTTCTGAGATACATTTGTTTGTACTTGCGTTAGAATTAGCTTTGCTAGTGTCTTTAAAATCATAATTAGAATTAATTTGGTTAATATCTTTTGAATCATAATTAGAATTAATTTTACTAGCATCATTTGAAACACTGTCTATATTTTCTTCCACAGCTTTTAATTTCTCACCAAACGAAACAAAATTTTTAGTTGCTTTTATGTGTTCTTCATTACTTCTTTCTTCATTCGTTGCAACATTATTTTCTATTGATTTTTCATTTGAATTCTTATTTATAATCGAATTATCTTGATTTCTAAAATAATTATCCTTATTTCCAAAGAAATCATTTTTATTCTTATCAAAAGTCTGATATTTTCCAATCAAACTAGTACTCATAAGTTTATCTCGAATTACATCTCTAAGCTCAATGTAAATTTCATGCTCTTTCTCAAATTTTACCTCAAGTTTATTTGGATGTACGTTTACATCAAGTTTTTCTGGATCAATTTCTATACTCAAAAAACAAACACAATGCTTTCCTATAGGAATTATTGCCTTATATGCTTCAAATATAGCATTATAAATCATTGTATTTTTTACATATCTTCCGTTTATATAAATATGCTGTAAGTTTTTATTTGACCTGTAAAGATTATTGTTACTTATAAATCCTTTCAATTTAAAATATCTTGATTCATATTCAATTTCAATTAGATTTTCACTCACTTGTTTTCCATAAATATTTCTTATCGCATTGCTTTGAGATGAATCTCCTGGTGTCGATACCATTGTTTTTGAATTAGAAATATATTTTATTTGAATATCTGGATTTGCTATTGCAAGTTTATTTATCAAATCACTTATGTTAATTGTTTCAGAATGCGATGATTTCAAGAATTTTTTTCTTGCAGGAGTATTGAAAAATAAATCACATATATTTATTGTTGTTCCATTAGGTGCTCCAACAGCTTCTTTCGAAATTATTTTTCCTCCTTCGATGATTATCTTAGTTCCAACAAGTTCATCTTTTGTCTTTGTAATCATCTCAACTCTTGATACGGCTGAAATTGATGACATTGCTTCTCCTCTGAAACCAAGTGAATTTATATGATAAAGATCACTTGCTTCTTTTATTTTACTTGTTGCATGTCGCATAAAACACTTATCTATTTCACTAGATGCTATTCCTTCGCCATTGTCGCTTATTTTTATTAATTCTTTTCCACCATCTTTAATTTCTATAGTTATTTTTTTTGAGCAAGCATCGATTGAATTTTCTATTAGTTCCTTAACAACAGAAGAAGGTCTTTCAACAACTTCACCTGCTGCGATTTTATTTATAGTCTTATCATCTAATATATTTATTCTCTTCAAATTTTCACCTCCAATTTTTTGAGTATTCATCTAAAATATTCTATTTGTCTTTTGCTTTTTTTAAATTTCTATTTGTCTTTTGCTTTCTTTTGAAGTGAAAACAATGCGTTCATTGCTTCCATTGGAGTCATATTCATAAGATCGATTGACAATATTTCTTCTCTTAGAATGTCCTCTTCAAGAACATCGAAACTCATCTGCAAAATATCTTTATTCTTTGTTTGCTTTGATTTCTTTTCTTTAGCCTTTAATTTTTGTATTTCATTATTGCCATTTTCAAGTTCGATTTTTTTCTTTTCAAACTCACTCTTCAAATTTTCTAGCTCTTGCGAAGTATTCA
>JAISUA010000110.1 GCA_031272305.1 Clostridioides sp. | reverse complement strand
TTTACTAGAAAACAATATGAATCTTTATATGGTATCGATAGACTAGAAAATTTAAAAGGTTCTAATAATGATTATTTTGTACTAGCGAAAAAATTATTAGATAGTGGTGCACCATTACCAGATATTTATCTTGAAATAGGTACTGAAGACTGGTTATATGAATATAATGTTGAATTTAGAGATAAAATAAAATCAATGGGATTCAATGTTACATGGTGTGAAAGAACAGGAGAACATAATTGGGATTTCTGGGATAAAGCTATAGAACATGGACTTGAATGGTTAGATTTAAAACCTAGTGATAAATGGGTTACAGGTGGAAAATTAATATTTTAAACTAAATTCAATATTAAAAAATATTTTAATAAGAAATATATGGTTAATATTATTAATTAAAAAATAGCTAAAAAAATAGCTGATGAATATTGTTTGTAAGATTATATTTATATTTAGATTCACACGAATTGTGAGGTAGGCATAAATATGCAAACAAATTCACCAGCTTTTTATTTTTTTGATATCTTCTTGAAATAAAATCAAGGTAATAAGTCGTAATCGAACTTCCCTACTTGGTTCGAAGCGTTAAAAACTTCGTTTTTCTTTATATACGCTTCTCATAATAAAAAAAATAAATTCTGTCATTCTTATTCGCTTCTTAGTGCCTCAACAGGATCTTTGCGAGCAGCAGAGGATGCTGGCATTAAGCCACTTACAAAAGTTAAGAACATAGATATTGCTATTAGTGCAAGCATAGTAGTAGGTGCAAGTATTGTTATATTTGCTATATCCCATTTTGTATAGACTATTTTATTTGCAATAAAGCATACTAATGCTGTTATTGTAACACCTATCGTACCAGAGATAAAACCGATAATCAATGTTTCTGCGTTGAATACGCTTTTTATATTTCCTTTAGATGCACCAATTGAGCGAAGTATTCCTATTTCTTTTTTACGTTCTAATACAGATATATATGTTATAACACCTATCATAATACTTGACACAATGAGTGAAACCAACACGAAAGCTATTAAAACATATGAAATCATATCAATAATTGTAGTTATACTTGACATCAAAGTTCCAACTAAGTCGCTATATTCAATTTTTTGTTCTTCGTTTGCATTGGCGTTGTAGTTGTCTATAAATTCTATTATATTATCTTTTGATTCAAAACTAAGTGGATATATTTTTATAGCATCTGGGGTATCTTGTTTTGCATAACCAAATGTAGTTAAATTCTTTTCTGCATTTTTTTCGATGTTTGTCATCATAGAAAGAATCATATCTTTTAGCTCATCTTCGTCCATATTCATCTTAAATGCTTTGGACAAATCTACGTTAGCCATTTGTTTACTCATTTGTGATTGGATTTGTTTAGTTGCTGTTTCCATTTGAGTTTTTATTTTTTTTGATATTTCAGACATTGCTGACTTCATTGATTTTTCCATAGCAGTTTGTATAGTTGTAGTTATTTGTTTTTGTATAGAGCTTGCATCAATTAAGCCTGACAATTCGTCGTAAATAGTTTTTTGAACGTCAGCTTGTGCAAGATATGTGTTAAAGTCTTTTTTTAGAAGCGTAGGGTCTGTTATGCCTTTTTCTACTTCCTCATCAATAAAACTTCCCATAACTGAATACATTACTGTTATTAATTTTTCAGGGTTGATATTTATAAGTTCACCTAAATTATTTAGCTCAGACATATCTATTTCTGGCATAGAAATATCAGAAATATCGATATTTATATTAGCCATAGAGGAATCACTTGGCATAGAGAATGCTTTTGTTATCATATTTTTGTCAACAGAAATGATTTTAGAAAAATCAAAGGCTGATTTTTCATTGTCCTCACTAAAAAGTTTGCCGGTTAATACATTCTTTGTCTTGTCTGCTAACTGGTCTTTTACTATTTGGCTCTCACTAGCCTCGCTCATCAAATGTTCTACCAAACTACCTGTATAATTCACACCAGGAGATAGAATCCCTGTATCTTCTTTTGGACTGACAATTCCTACGATTTTTAAATCAATTCCATTTGCAATTTTTACTTTCATAAAATTATAATTGCCTGACTTATCAATCCATACTTTTTGTTTTGAGTCATATTCATACTTGTCACTTGCATTTACAACTTTTAATTTTACATTCATGATGTCGCTATATGATATATTAGAAATTTCTTCAGTTTCTACTTTTTCATTATTGCTATCAATGAAATTATCCAACATTTTTTGTAATTCATCACGATTGCGAAGTCCTAATTGGTATAACGCTAAATCTGTTACTCCGCCACCTGGGCCTAATACGAGTATTGCTTCGTCATAATTTTTCGGCCATGACCCAGCCATTATTTTATATTGTTTTTTAAACATATCATTATCCGTAGGCATCTGTGAAAATGAACCATTCATAGGGGAGTTTCCATTTGTAATCATATTTGACATCTGTGATTGCATGGTAGATCCACCTATTCCGACAGATTGTAAAATTGAATCAGGGTTTACTTGTGATATTTTATTATCGGTATCAGCAAGATAAATTTGTGGAGTAATATCATAAGAATAGTCAATCAAACTGCTATACGGATCAATTTTATCCCTATTGTTTTCAATGTATTCTTTTAATGATTTTAAATCATTTTGGCTTTCATTAGATAACATAGTATTTACGACTTTCTTTTCATTGATGCCGTTAGGACTGTCATCGTCGTCTTTCATAATCCCAAGCATGTCAGATAAATCAATAGATTCACTCTGTATTGTAAGAGGGTATTGGCTTAAAGTTTCTTCTTCGGTCTTAGAGATATAGTTTTTAACACCAGTAGACAAGGCAAGTATCACAGCGATTCCTATTATACCGAAAGATCCAGCAAGAGAAACTGTAAATGTTCTCCCAAGTTTTGTCATAAGGTTAGAAAACGAAAGAGAAAGAGCAGTTAAGAAAGACATACTTGATTTTTTTGTAGGTTCTGTTTTTACATATTCATTATCTGATATTTTGCAAGGGTTTGTATCTGATATAATGTTGCCGTCTTTTAAGTTTATAATCCTATTTGCATATTGATCTGCAAGCTCAGGATTATGAGTTACCATAATAACGAGCCTATCTTTTGCAATCCTTGTTAGCATATCCATAACTTGAACGGATGTTTTCGTATCTAACGCACCTGTTGGTTCGTCAGCAAGCAGTATTTCAGGGTCATTAACTAATGCACGTGCCAACGCTACCCTTTGCATCTGACCACCAGATAGTTGGTTTGGTTTTTTATGAATATGTTTTTCTAAACCGACTTCAGCAAGAGCTTTTTTAGCTCGAGTTGTACGTTCACTACTTGATACACCAGATAAAGTCAACGCAAGTTCAACATTTGACAGTACAGTTTGGTGTGGAATTAGATTATAGCTTTGGAAAACAAACCCGATTCGATTATTACGATAAGTATCCCAATCTCTGTCTTTATATTTTGATGTAGGTACACCGTCAATATAAAGTTCCCCTTTGTCGTAATGGTCAAGTCCACCGATAATATTTAGTAGGGTGGTTTTACCTGAACCTGATGGTCCTAAAATTGCCGCAAATTCATTATCAGGAAAAGAGAGTGAAACATCATCTAAAGCTATTTGCGTAAAATTTCCTGTCATATATTTTTTACTAATATTTTTTAACTGTAACATAATATCCTCCTTATTTATGATTGAACTCATTCAAATTTATGATATTTTTTAAGGCTTGTATATTCACAAACCTTAAACGAATATATTTGCAAATTCTAAATGAATATATTCTTAGTGGAAATTCAAAATAGATATATTTTATAAATTTTAAAAGAATATATTCTTAGTGCAAATTCAAGATAAATATATTTACATATCTTAAATGAATATATTTTTAGTGCAAATTTAAAATTGAAAAGATAACTTTTTCAAGCATATTTTTCACATCGTCATTTATATTCCCTTTAATTTCGGCGAATCCACTAAAACCTTTAAGAATAAAAATTGCTATTTCTTTTGGATACTTGCAATCCCAAGATCCATCGCTATTACCTTGCTCAATAAGAGAGATTAAAATCGGCAAAAGAGTGCTGTTTAGTCTATTATTGCAATACTCTATAATTGCTTGCTCTCTTTCAATACTCTCAATAAATTTTTTGTATTTATTCAAATTAGGACGATTCGCAAACATTATTGTCAACTTATCTTTTGCTTTATTGTCATTTTTGTTCAGAATATTATTCAAAGAGTTTAATTGTTCATCTCCAATTTCGTCTATTACTTTATAGAGTATATCTGTTTTAGACTTAAAATAATAATAAACAAGCCCAGAGGCAACATTCATTTTGCGAGATATATCAGCCATTTGAGTTACATCATAGCCGTTTTTTACAAATAATTCTCTTGCAGTATCAATAATTTCTTGACGCCTTACATCAACAGGTTTTGTTATTCTAGACATATAAAATCACCTCACTAATTATATTACACTATATTGATTGAATTTTGTCAATGGATATGATGTTATTTTTTACAAAATTGCAAATTAAAAAATAATTAATAAAAATTGGAGTGCTAATTATATGGATAAAAGAGTAAAAGAATTGAGTGGAGGAATGAAAAGAAGAGTTGCAAATAAGAAAATCGTTGAACAATGAAAAAATAAAGAATTAGAATCAATAAATTTTAGGATATCAATATAAAAACCAATAAATATTAAAAAAAATAAAATAAAAAATAAAGATTTAAAATTAATAAATTTTAGTATATCAATATAAGAAACTAAAAAATAATAAAAAAATATAGTAAAAAACAAAGATTTAAAATCAATAAATTTCAGGAAAACAATATAAAAACCAATAAATATAAAAAAATAAAATAAAAAATAAAGATTTAAAAACAATAAATTTTAAGGCATCAATATAAAAAAATATAATAAAAAAACGTGATTTAGAATCAAGTTATTTTAAGAAATTAAAATAAAA
>JAISUA010000123.1 GCA_031272305.1 Clostridioides sp. | reverse complement strand
TGAATATACAGAAGAAGAAATGCTAAATGTAGGAGCATTTTTCCCTGAAAACAATGATGATAACGAAATCGTCGGAGGAACTACAGAAATATACTTGCTAGATAGTCAAGTTGAAAAAGAAAAAATAGAATATGAAAAGTTTAAAGAAGATAAGAATACTACAAGTGAATTTTCTTCAGATAATGATTCAGATGATGAACCTAGTTCTAGTATTGATTATGATGAGATCGATAAGGCTCATTTGGAAGCTAGAATGGTAGGAAATATTATTAAAAACCTTATGAACTCAGACGAAACTGGGAAAAGACAAGTAGTGTACGATAAAAAAACAGAAGGATATAGAAATGTAAAATTCAGCGATATAGTAATTCTTATGAGAGCTACATCTGGATTTGCACCTGCATTTTGTGAAGAACTTACAGATATGAATATTCCTGTGTTTGCTGATCTTGGTACAGGATATTTCGATACAGCAGAGATAAAATTTGCAATGAGTTTGCTTCAAGTTATTGATAATCCAATTCAAGATATACCACTTATTTCTGTATTGAGATCTCAAATTTATAATTTTACTACAAATGATCTAGCAAATGTAAGGATTTTTAAGAAAAAAGTAAGTTTCTATGAATCACTTAAAGGAATGGCAAATACATTTGAACTGATAAATAGTCAATATAATAAAGAAGAATTAAATTATAATAAAAATTTGTATGTATTATTATCTGAAGAATCGATACTATTAAACGATGAAGGAATGTATGCTACAGCTAAAAAAGCAAAATATTTTCTAGAAAAACTTGAAGAATACAAGATTAAATCGACATATATGAGTACACATGATTTTTTATGGTTTATTCTTAAAGATACTGGATATTATGTATACGCAGGAGCTATGTCTTCTGGAGCTGTTAGACAAGCTAATCTTCGTGCATTATTCGAGAGAGCAAAACAATTTGAAGAAACAAGTTACAGAGGAATTTTTAATTTTATTAATTATATTCAAAAATTAAAGAAGACAAGTGACGATATGGGAAATGCAAAGATTATTGCTGAGAATGCAGATGTAGTTAGAATTATGAGTATTCATAAGAGTAAAGGACTAGAATTTCCAATAGTAATATGTTCTGCGTCTGGGAAACAATTTAATATGATGGATACGAAGAAAAGTATTTTGTGCAATTATGACTTAGGATTTGGACCTCAGTTTGTAGATTACAAAAGAAGAATACAATTTAAAAGCATTGCAAAATTAGCGTTAATTGAAAAAATGCACATAGAGAGTCTTTCTGAAGAAATGAGAATACTTTACGTTGCAATGACTAGAGCTAAAGAAAAACTTATTATCACAGGTACTGTGAAAGATACTGAGAAAAGCCTATTAAGATGGCAAGAATCTATAGGTGAAGACGGAAAAATATCTTTGCTTTCAATTATAAATGCTAAAACTTTTTTAGATTGGATTATGCCAACTGTTATGAAAAGAGATCAAACATATAAAAATGCTAATTCAACAACTATAAAAAGTAGTGTAATAAATACGAAAATTAATTTAACAGATACGGAAAAATCTTTAAAAGATACAGATAGTAACATATGGCGATTATATGTAAAAAAACGAAGTGATCTAGCTTGTGAAGAAAAAGAAATCATTCGAGAAAATGTTTTAGAAAATAAACTTGCAGATATTCAAAAAGATGATTTAAAAGGAAAGTATTATGATATAATTGATAAGTCGCTTAATTATAAATATCTATTTGATGCAAGTACAAGGAATCCTTCAAGTATTTCTGTTACAGAGATAAAGAAGATTCATCAGGAAGAAAATGAGGAAATGTACGAAAAGTATTTTGATGATAGAAATTCAATTGAATTTAAGAAAAAAAAGGCTTTGAAAAGACCAAAATTCATACAAGATGGAGAAGAAAAAATCAAAGTTACTGCAACAGAAAAAGGTACAGTCTATCATTTACTTATGCAGGAAATTGATCTAAATAGAGTTAGTAGTAAATCGCAGATAAAACAGCAAATAGATGAATTTGTTAACAAAGGTATCTTAACTAAAAATCAAGCAGATACTTTGAATGCAGAAAAATTTCATAAATTTTTTGATTCTTCTCTAGGAAAAAGAATGCTAGAATCAAAGTGTATAAGTAGAGAAAAAATGATATATACAAATATCAATATATCAAAAGTATTTTCAAAACAAAGAACTAGTAAAAAGTGTCTAAGTGACATAATGGACGAAAATATATCTACAAATAAATGCGATGAAATTGAAGATGCTATGATGCTTAGAGGAATTATAGATTCGTACTTTGAAGAAGATGGAGAAATTATTTTGATTGATTATAAGACTGATTTTGTAAATTATAAAAATGAATCTGAAATAATTCGAAAATATAAGATTCAGCTTGATTTGTATGGAGAAGTATTAGAAGAGATAACAGGAAAAAAAGTAAAAGAAAAATGGATATATTTATTTTATATAGATAAAGCATGTAAAATTATGTAGTGAAAAATATTTTGTGTAAACATAAGAAATAACAAATAGGAAACGGGGGTAACTCAAAAGATGAGATTTATTCACACTTCTGATTGGCATTTGGGAAAAAATCTCGAAGGCAGATCACGAATTGAAGAACAACGAAAGTTCTGTAAAGATTTTATTGAAATAGTAAAGGAAAAACAAGTAGATTTAGTAATAATTGCTGGAGATGTTTACGATACACACAATCCGTCTGCTGAAGCAGAGAAATTATTTTACGATACTATTTCAAAAATAGCTGAAAATGGAGAGAGATGTGTATTTATAATTTCAGGAAATCACGATAATCCAGATAGATTGTCAGCGATTACACCACTTGCACAGGAACAAGGTATTATTGTACTTGGGAAACCATATAGTCAGGCACAAACAATGGATTACAAAGGCTACAAAATCGTAGATGCAAAACCTGGTATGACAAAATTAATTATAAATGGAGAAAAAGTAAATATTGCTTCTCTTCCATATCCAAGTGAAAAGAGATTGAACGAAATTATTTATACAATCTCTGAAGATAGTAAAAAATCATCAGAAGAAGAATTAGTAGGAACTGAACTTAAAGAAGCAGCAGTGACTATTGAAGAGAGTCATGATAAAAAAATGCAAAAGACTTATTCGCAAAAAGTTGGAGAGATATTCAAAAAATTAGAGGAAGATTTTGAAGAAGAGGCAATCAATATTGCTGTTTCACATATTTTTGTGGTTGGAGGAGAAACTTCTGAATCTGAAAGACCGATACAATTAGGAGGAAGTTTGCTTGTTGAGAAAAAAGATTTGCCTAGAAAATCTGATTATATAGCGTTAGGACATTTGCACAAGCCACAAAGAATTTCAGAATATGTAAACGCATATTATTCTGGATCTCCTCTACAATACTCTAAAGATGAGAGAAACTACGCTAAAGGAGCTTATGTAGTAGATATAAAAGCTGGAGAAAATCCAATAGTAGAAAAAATATATTTCAACAATTATAAGCCTATAGAGGTTTTCAGTGCGAAAGGCATAGACGAAGCTATAAAAATTTGTCAAGAAAACAAGGAAAGAGACATTTGGTCATTTTTTGAAATAGAAACAGATAAGGTTATATCAGCTCTTGAATTAAAAGAAATGAAAGATTTGTTGAAAGACATTATTGAGATAAAACCTATATTAAAAAATGTAAAAAATTATGACAGTGTAGTAATAAAAGAAAAAGGTATGGCAGAAATATTTAGAGATTTCTACAGTTTTACAAGAGGTGTTGAGCCTAAAGGAGAATTGATGGATATATTTATGGAAATTGTTTCAGAAGGAGGTCAAGATTAAAAATGCGTCCTGTCAAACTTGAGATAAGTGGACTTAATAGTTATATAGAAAAGCAAACAATAGATTTTAGAAAACTTACAGGAAAAGGTCTATTCGGAATTTTTGGACCTACTGGAAGTGGAAAGTCTACTATTCTAGATGGAATAACACTAGCTATGTATGGAAATATAGCTAGAAATACAAAAGAATTTATAAATAGTCTGTGTAGTGAAGCAGTACTTTCTTTTGAATTTGAACTTGGAAATGACGATAGTTCACGCAAATTTTGTGTAGAAAGAATAATTAAGAAAAAGGATGAAGATGGAAGTGGAATAAAAACTACCTATGCGAAACTAGCAGAATACTACAATGATGGAACAGTAAATGTATTAGCAGATAAAGTAAATGATGTGAATAACAAAATATTAGATGTAATAGGACTTACAGCTGATGATTTTACAAGATCGGTTGTGCTTCCACAGGGAAAATTCAATGAATTTTTGAAACTTACAGGTGCAAATAGAAGAGATATGCTTGAAAGGATTTTTAATCTTGAAAAATACGGAAGAGATTTAACCGAAAAAATTAGAAAACAAAAATCTTCTAAGACAAGAGAGTTAAAAGATATTCAAGCTAAATTGAGCCAATATGAAGGAGTATCTCAAGAGGCGTTTGACAAGAGTGTTGAGAATTTGGAAGTACTAAAAAAACAAGAAAAAGAAAAAAATGAAAAACTTGAACAAGTTCAGAATAAATATGATTTAGACAAAATTGATTATGATAAAAAAGTCAAGCTAGAATTTTGTTTGAGAAGAAAAAGAGAGCTTGAAGTATTTGAATCTGATATTGAAGAAAAAAGATTATTGATAGATAAATCTCAACGTGCGACTATGATTGAACCTAAGATAGATTATTTCGAAGAGTTGGAGTCAAGAAAAAGAAAAAATACAAGAGATTTTGAAGAATTAAAACAAAATTTAACTATATTAAATAAAGATTTCGAAGTTATAAAATTTAAGTATAAAGAGATAAGTAGTCTTGAAGAAAGAGAAATGCCAACTCTCAACCAGCAGAAAATTAGATATTCAAATGCTATTGATATAGAAAAAGAATTAGATATATTAAAAGAAGAAATAGAAAGATTGAGTTTAGATATAAAGAAAACACAAGAAGAAACTTCTAAAATTAAAGATTCAGGATTGTTTTTAAATTCAGATCTAGAAAAACTAAGTAAAAAAATAAAAGATGTAGATGAAAGTTTGAGCAACATAAGTATAAGTGTAGAATTAAAACAAAGGATTTTCTCTGCATACAATCTTGAAAAAGAATATATAGAACTTGAAAATAAGAAAAAAGAAAAGGAAGAACAACGAGAAATTCTAAATGAGATTATAAGAGATATAACAACAAAATCAATTTATAATCAAAACGAAGTAGAAAAAAATAATAAATTTTTAGATGATGAAGTTGCAAAATTAGAGAGTATAAATTTAAAATACTCAAATGCTCAAAAATATATTGTTGAGAAATCTAATAATTTGATCGAACTAAAAAATAAATTTGAAATTATCAAGAAAAATGAAATACAAAAACAAGACATAGAAGAAAAATTAAATAAGTATGTTGAAGAGATAGCTATAATTAAGAGAAATATAAATTTAAAACTGAGTGCTTTGGACAGCGAAGAAAAAAATAAAAATATTCTTGAAGAAAATTTGATTGAGTTTAAATTAAAGAATCAAGCGTATGTTCTAAGAAAAAATTTAGTAAAAGGCAAGAGATGTCCTGTATGTGGCTCAACAGAACATAATATAGTAGAATCAGTAGACTATTTTGAAGAAATAATTGAAAGTGAAAGAGAGCTTGAAAAATCAAAATCGAATTGTGATATTTTATCTAATGAATTAAAAGATTTGAATCTAAATAGAATATCATTTGAAGAAAAATATAATATACTTTCTGCTCAAATGGAAAATATAAAAGTAAGTATTGGAGAATATTCTTCTACTGATATAGAGCATAAGATTTCTCAAGAAAAAATGGAGTACAATATTATTTCTGAAAATATAAACTTGTGGTCAAAAGAAAAAATAGAGCTTGAAAAACAAATAGCATATTTATCAGAACAGAGAAATAAGAAGTCTAACAATCAAGTTTTATTAGAAGAACAATTAAACAATAGAAAAAGAGAATTTGAAAATATATCTTTATATTTAACTAACAGTGAAGAGAAATATTTATTTGTTAGAAAAAATTATTTTGAGCTTAGAAATTTACTTAAGATAGATGATTTAGAAAATGAAGTAGAAAAAATTAATTTTAATGAAAGAAATATTGAAATATTAAGCAAGGAAAAAAATAATCTACTACTTGAAAAGTACAGTGTAGAAAGTAAAATCAAAGAACTAGAAAATGATTTGTACAACAAAAAAATTGAGCTAACTAAATTTGAAGATGCTTTGAAATACAAAAGTAGTATAAGAAAAGAAAAATTGGATAGCTTAACAGCAATAACAAAAGGAAAGACAGCACAAATACTTTTAGATGAAGTAGAGGAAAAAATAAAATCTATTTCTGAGAAAAAGCGTGAAATAGAAATTCTTTTGAATGACAAGAAAAATGAATATGAGAGAAATCTTATCAATAAAGATTTGGTGGAAATTGAGCTTAACAAAAATATTTCTGAATTTGATAAATTGGAAAAAGAGATAAAAGAAATTTTAGTAATCAATAAATTTAAGGATAGTTTTGAAGTGAAAAAATCAATCATAGAGAAAATAACTTTAGAGGAATTTCAAGAGGATGTAAATAAATATTATAATGATGTCAGACTTATTCAAGCTAGAATGGATGAGTTAAAAGATGAAAAAATAAATATGAAGATAGATGAAAAAGATTTAGAAGAAATGAGAACAGAAATGGTCATGTTAAAAACTTCGTTGTCTTCAATAACAAAGGAATTAGGAAAGGAAGAATCTAATTTTGAACATCTAAAAAAATCGCTTGAAGTTATGAAAATACTACAAAAATCTGAAAAGGAAGTTTCTCATAGATTAGATTTGTTAGAAGATCTAGATAAGCTAGTTCAAGGAAATAAATTTGTTGAATATGTTGCTACTAATCAATTGAAATATATAGCTTTCGATGCAACACAAAGACTGAGTACAATAAGTAGAGGAAGATATGCTATAGAGATAGATGAAAATCAAAACTTTGTGATAAGAGATGATTTCAATGGAGGACAAAGAAGAAAAGCGGATACACTTTCTGGTGGAGAAACATTCCTTACTTCGCTTTCATTAGCGTTAGCACTTTCTTCTCAAATTCAACTTAAAGGTAAATCACCACTACAATTTTTCTTTTTAGATGAAGGTTTCGGATCGCTTGATGCAGAACTTTTAGAAATTGTTATTGATTCTTTGGAAAGACTTCATAGTGATAATATGTGTGTAGGTATAATAAGTCATATAGAAGAACTAAAAAATAGAGTGCCTGTAAAATTGATTGTATCTGCAAGCGAACCTGGAGAAGGAAGTAAAGTTCATATTGAACTTAGCTAAAATATCGAATTGTAAAATTAATTCAATTAATTATAAATAAATTTACATTAAATTGCATATTATGTTATAATAGAGAGAATAAGAAAAGATAAAAATATAAAGTTAATAAAAGTTTTTAAACTAACTGTTATACGGTATAAATTTCAAAACATATATTAGGAGTGTGGTAATTTTGGAACCAGTCGGTGAGGTAAATCAGATTAGTGTATTTATTCAAATAGGGATACTAATTGTATTACTTATGATTTCTGCGTTTTTTTCTGCATCAGAAACATCTTTGATGGCGATAAATAGAATTAGACTTAGAACAATGGTTGATGAAGGGAAAAAAGGTGCAAAACTTGTTCAGCAACTTACAGAAAAACCAGGTAAGATGTTGAGTGCAATTTTAGTTGGAAATAACTTTGCCAATATAGCAGCATCATCTATATCAACATCTTTGTTTTTAGTTTTATTTAAGAAAAATGCAGTTTTATATTCAACAGTGATTATGACAGCGTTAGTGCTTATATTAGGTGAGATTACGCCTAAGACAATGGCAGCTAACCAAGCTGAAAAAACAGCTTTGTTAGTTTCAAAACCTATAAAATATATAGTAATTCTATTTACACCACTTGTTTGGATTTTTGATATTATTACAAGAATTATATTCAAAATTTTTCATATAAGTTATACTGGAACAAGTGCAAATGTCACTGAAGAAGATTTAAAAGCTATGGTAAATGTAAGTCACGAAGAAGGTGTACTTGAAGTAGAGGAAAGAGAAATAATAAATAATGTGTTCGAATTTGGAGATATGCAAGCTAAAAATGCTATGGTTCAAAGGATGGATATAGTTGCAATCGATGTTGAATCTACTTATGATGATATTATATATATTTTCAAGGAAGAAAAACTTAGCAGAATGCCTGTCTATGAAGAAAGTATTGACGATATAATAGGAATACTTAATTTCAAAGATATAGTTTTTTTAACTGATGAAGAAGAAAAAAACTTTGATATTACAAAATATATGAGAACAGCATTTTTCACTTATGAATTCAAAAAAGTTACCAGTCTACTTGGCGAAATGAAACTTGCAAAGGCTCAGATGGCTATTGTAGTAGATGAGTATGGTGGAACATCAGGACTACTTACACTTGAAGATTTGATTGAAGAAATCGTTGGAGATATTGAAGACGAGTATGATGAAGATGAAGATGAGATCCAAAAAATAAAGGACAACGAATATATAGTTGACGGAAGCACAAAGATTGGTGATGTAAATGAACTTATTGGAACAGAGATAGAATCTGATGAATTTGATTCTATAGGAGGATTTATAATGGGATATGTAGGTAATATTCCAGAAGAAAACCAAACTATTGAATTTGAAAATATAAAATTCTGTATTGAGAGCTTGGATAAAAATAGAATAAAAAAAATAAGGATTTACACATAAAAATATTTTTGAAATTTAATTTTTCAAAAAAGATTATCTCAAAAGACGTTTTACTAAACTTGAGATAATCTTTTTTTATAATATATTCGAATGGAGGTATGTATGGAAATTTTAGAAAAGAGTTTTGTAAAAAAATTTATTAGAAATATAATTTTTGCTATTGTATATACTGTGATATTTATTGGTATATTTTTATCGTTGAAATATACTGCACCGTTTTTTTTAGGTATAATCATTGCATTTATGATAAAGCCTATATCAACAAAATTATATAATAAATTCCATATAAACAAAGGATATTCAACTTTGATACTGAGTTTTCTAACTGTTGCATTAGTTCTTACTCTTACAACTATAGTTGGAATAAAATTGACAAGACAGTTAATTGAAATGATGAACAATCCTCAAAATGAATCGTATATATATGGAATTGTCGAAGTTATTGCAGATAAAGCAAATATGATTATAGATTACTTTGGAAATTCTGCTGATTTTGATATGTCTCAATTGACATCAAAGCTACCTAGCTATTTTCTAAGCATATCTAAAAATATGTTGAGTAGCTTGATAAGTTTGGCATCATCAATTCCATATGTTCTTATGTTTAACGTGACTTTGTTTGTATCTACTTATTTTATTGCTAAAGATTTGGATAAAATAGAAGCGTCATTTTATAATATGTTCACACATCATATAAAGGCTAAAGTCTTTAGAGTAAAGAAAGAAATAGGTATGTCTATTTTTGGATACATAAGAGCATATGCAATACTTATGACTATCACAGCGTTTTTCATAACAGTTAGTTTCTATATATTCAACATTCCTTATGGAATAACTTTTGGTGTAATAGGAGCGTTGTTAGATTTGATACCGTTTTTAGGAATAATATCAATCTATCTTCCTATTGTAGTATATTATTTTATAATAGATAATTTTGTTGTTGCTATAGGAATGACAATTATGTTTTTCATAATATCAATAATTAGACAAATAATAGAGCCAAAACTTATATCAGAAAACATAGGAATCAATCCACTTGCATCAATGGCTGCGATTTTCATAGGAATACAATTAAAAGGTGCTATAGGAATAATATTTTGCTTTGGATTTGTGTGTATGTACAACATATTGAAAAAGGTAAATATATTGTAGAAAAAATATTTTATATAAAGTCAATATGAGAAGTGCATATGATAGAAAACGTATGTTTTCACACTTCGAATATCAAGACTTGCAACATTGTTTTTAATATAACTTCTTGCAAGTCTTATTAGACAAATTTCGCTGATTACTTATTTTTATTAGTAAAAATAATATTATTTTTTTAAGTTATATGGTAATATATAATTATAATTATTAAAAGAAAAATGAGGGGTGAAGTAATAATGGAAAACGTTATTAGAGAAAAGATGTTAGAAAGATTTTTGAAGTATGTATCTTTTCACACAACATCAAATTCAGCAGATGAACATTGTCCATCTACAAGTGGACAAATGGAGTTTGCGAAATATTTAGTAGAAGAATTGAAATCATTAGGTCTAGAAGATGCAAGTGTCGATGAAAATGCTTACGTTATGGCTACATTAAAAGGAAACGCTGAAGGTGTAGATACAATAGGATTTATATCTCATATGGATACTTCAGAAGATGTAAGTGGAGAAAATGTAAAACCTAGAATCATAAAAAATTATGATGGAAAAGATATAGTTTTAAATGAAGGAAAAAATATAGTTACAAAGGTAAATGATTATCCAGAACTTGTTGAATTCAAAGGACAAGATATAATAGTTACAGATGGAACTACTCTTTTAGGAGCAGATGACAAAGCTGGAATAGCTGAGATTATGACTGCTATAGAATACTTAGCTGAAAACAAAGATATAAAACGTGGTGACATCAAAGTAGGATTTACGCCTGATGAAGAAATAGGAAGAGGAGCAGATTTATTCGATGTAGAAAAATTTGGAGCAAAATATGCGTATACTTTAGATGGTGGAATCTGTGGAGAATTAGAAAGTGAAAACTTCAATGCAGCATCTGCTACAGTGACAATCCATGGAATCAATGTACATCCAGGCTCTGCTAAAAATAAATTAGTAAATTCACTTTATATAGCAGGTGAAATGATGCAAATGTTCCCTGCAAATGAAAGACCAGAAACTACAGAAGGATATGAAGGATTCTATCATGCAAACGCTATCAATGGAAATGTTGATACACTTGTAGTAAGTTATATCATAAGAGATCACGATAGAAAAATATTTGAAGAAAGAAAAGAATTTTTTGCTAAGACAATAGAAAAGTTAAATGAAAAATACAACAACATAATCGATTGCGAAATCAAAGATCAATATTATAATATGAAAGAAAAAGTTGATCCTGTGAAATTTGTAGTGGATATAGCAGAAGAAGCTATGAAAGATGCAGGAGTTGTTCCTAAGATTGTACCTATTAGAGGTGGAACTGATGGTGCAAGACTTTCTTTTATGGGACTTCCTTGTCCAAACTTATTTGTAGGCGGACTTAACTTCCATTCAAGAAACGAATGTGTGTCAATAGATGGAATGGAAAAAGCAGTACAAGTTGTGATCAATATAGTAAAAAAATATGCTGATAGATAATATAGATGATAGATAATATATCATTATGAGAAAATCTCAATATATAGTAAAAAGCTGATGAAATTTTTTTAGATTCATTTGTTACGTTCATACGAATCTTATGTTTATATGAATCTTATATTCATATGATATGTGAACGCAAAACTCAAATCGAATCTTTCAAAATATTCATCAGCTTTTTATAAAATATAAAAAATAAAATCTGAAACAAA
>JAISUA010000090.1 GCA_031272305.1 Clostridioides sp. | reverse complement strand
ATCTTCTTTTCTATATAATCTTGGACTAAATTCATTAAAAATATCATAAGAGATATTATTACAAGCCATGCGAAAATAGCTTCTGTATTAAAATTAATTTTTTCATATTGAATTATTGTTCCTATACCAAATTTCGGTTGCCCAAAAATTTCTCCAGCTATTACTACTTTGAATGCCAGTGAAAATGACGACATAAGCATTCCTGCAACTCTAAATTTTATAGCTGGAAAATAAATTTTTCGTATAAGATTTTTCTTGCTTACAGTATATATTTTTGTCATTTCCAAAATATTATTATCAATACTCAAGACAGCATTGACTACAGTAGCATACAAAAGCGGAAATACAATAAGTATTCCCACCACGTATGGTGCTTTATTTTTATTAAACCAAATAAGTGAAAGCACTACTAAAATCATAGTTGGCATAGATGCAGCAAGTGCGTTTATAGGTTCTAAAAAATTTTTGATATTCTTGTTCATAGAAGCTAACACACCTAAAATGATTGCCACGCCAAATGCAATTATATAACTGATAATTGTTCTAAGCATAGAAAAATATATTTGATTTAAAAAATATTTATCAGTTATAATCATAATTAAATTTTTTATAACAACTTCTACGCTTGGAAGATAAATGCTATTGTTTATCAATTTAGCTACTATCTCCCACACTATCAAATAAAATATCGTCGCCACAAATTTTTGAATTCTATCACGTTGTAAAATTTTAGTATTACTATGTTGTTCTTCTTCATCAATTTGTACTTCATCTATTTCTAAATCCTCAATTTTTTTATTTTCAAAATATTTATTGTTTATTTGTACGCTATCAATTTTTTTATTGTCAATTTCTCTATTATTTACTTGCATATTATCAATTTGCTTGTTATCGATTTGTAGAGCATAAGTTTCTATATTACTTTTTTTATTAGATATTTTCTTACTATTTGATAAATACCTCTTCATCTGGTATGCTTCCTCCTAATGTCTTAGGATTGAATTCGTTTAAATATTTATAATAAGTCATATAATCTTTTGAATTATCCTTAATAGGAGTATATCCTAAATTTGCTCTTTCTATTGATTTTTCAATTATAGCAGGCTCTGTCTTTATTCCTACTTCCTTACTATAAGTTCCAAGATCAGTTTTATTTTCAGTTGCCCATTTTATACTTTCATCTACTTTTGCTAAAAATGCAGATAAAAATTCTGGATGATCTTTTGCTATATCAGATCTTACTATTATTGTTGATTGAGGGAAACCTTTTTCTGTTTTCGCTATTTTTTTGTATTCATCGTTGATTTTGTAAACTATTTTCATATCAGGTTTCTTAGTAAGTAGTCCACTAAGTGCTGGTTCTGGAACAACAGCAATATCTACTTTTCCTGCAACTATCGCTGGAACAAGTTCAGTAGCTGAATCCACATAATCAAGTGTAACATCCTTTTCTACATCAATTCCATTATTTTTTAAGCAAACTTGTGTCACTATATCTGGAGTAAGTCCTTTTCCTATATTTAATATAGTTTTTCCTTTAAGATCTTCGTAAGAAGTTATTTCTTGATTAGATACAAGGTACAATGAACCATAGCCAACTGTACCAGCTATCTTATAATCACAAGTATTTGTTTCTTTATTTTTGTTGTAAGCTATTGATGCCATATTTGAAGGAACTACAGCTATATCAGCTTCACCCTTCATTATTATTGTTGAAAGCTCGTCCGCTGTAGCAGCGATATTGTAATTTACATTGTAGTTCTCAGCAACTTCTGGTTTTTCTTTTATAAGCTTAGCAAGAGCTATAGATGGCAGACCATCTGGCGAATACACACGAACTTCTTTTGTTTCTTTTGGTGTTTCTTTAGATTCTTCTTTTGCTTGCTGTTTGGCACAGCCTCCTAGCACACTCATTCCCAAAATTGTACTTAATATTAGAGCCGAAATTTTTTTCATTTTTTTCCTCCTTAAAATTTTTATTTTTCCATAGAGCTAAATTTAATTTTATATTTTTTTGTAAAATAATACAAGAATAAATTTACCATTTCTTGATATTATTCTATCCTTTGTAGTTTTATTTATTCCCTATAATCTAATTTCTAATCAAAAACGTTTTCTTGTTATAACATTTTGATATTTATTTTTTACAAGTTATTTTTTCATTATACAGTTTTGATAGTTCTCTTATTGCAAATTATTTTTTCATTACATAGTTTTGATCTTTCTCTTCTTATAAGTAAGTTATTTTTTTGAGTTATTTTTTTTAGTTATTTTTTTCGTTATACAATTTTTTTATTTCTTCTTTTCCAACAATTTTTTCCACTATATATCCCATTATGATCACGGCTGGCAAATCTATTATAAGCCTCGCAATGGTAAATTTATATCCAAGTGCTGAGAATTCAAATAATAACGTAGAAATCTTTGTAACACACCACGCATTCATAAATATGATTATATTGCTGAACCTGACACCTTTTTTTATCAAAACAGATGTAAAAGGAAATGCAGCATACATAGGTCCAGCTGCAACAGAACCAATAAGCATCGCTATAATCACACCCATAACACCAGAATTATCGCCCATGTATTTCATAAGAATTTCTCTAGGAACCCAAGCATCGATAAGACCTAATATCAACATCACTGGAGGTAGTACGCTAAGCATTTGTAGCATACTTTGCTTAGCACTTATCATTGATTTTGCTCCTATATTGAAATCAAATATAGCAATTATACACAATATTATTAAACTGATAAGAAAAAACTTATATCTCTTAGCGATCTTTATTAACAAATCAAATACACCAACTTTCTTTTAAGCACAATTAAATTTCTTATATAATATTAGTCAATATTTCTATTAACATATCAACTACAAACCGTCCATAAAAATTTAATAAAATTTCTTCTTTTACAATACGTTAACCAAAATTCCTATAAACATAGCAACTACAAACGAAAATAAAAATGCAACAAAATTTCTTGTAATTGCAGCCTTTTTCCCTATATATTTTATTTCTAAATTTATCGTCACTATTCCAACCATTGTGAAAGTCGTAATCAAAGCACCAACTTGTGCGTATCCTGCCCCATTTACAAGCAGAGAATTTCCAACAGAAAATGAAACGAAATTTGGAAGTAGTAATATCGAACCCATGACAGATGATACAAACACACCAAATACACCTGAATTTTCTCCAATAACTTTAGAAATATAATCTTGATTCACAATTGAAAGCAATATTCCTATAACTATGATTATCGCTAGGAATTGTGGCATAATTGATTCGAAACTTCTCCAAGAATTTTTCAAAGCAAGTTTTGTTTTTTCCTTGTCCTTAAAAAAAGAAATGATTAAAAATAATATCGACATTGTGTATAAAATAATAGCTGTTATCATACTCACTTCCCTTCAGTTTTTATCATTCATTCACAATAACTTTTTATTTTCTATTATTTCTTATTTATATAATAATATGTACTTCTGATATTTTATAAAAAATTAGACAGTGTCAATGTTTTTTTGTGAACTTTTATTTTTGTTACACACACATAGTGTTTTGAAATATTTATAAAAAGTTTACATGAAATATTTTACACTAGCAAAAATTTATATCTTCTATGATTCATATATAACAGTTATAAAGTGAAAATACTGTTGAGCTATTCAAAACCCAACAGTATCTTTCACTTTATAACTGCTATATACCATTCAATCTATGTTTTATATACTTTATACTTTATTATGAGAACTAAATTTTCGTTGAAAAACGAAAATTTATGTTCGAACCAAGTAGGAAACTTCAATTACAAAAATCAAAGATTTTCTATCTCAGTTTTTTCAAGACTTATTACCTTTGTTTTATTTTAACTTCCTATAAGTCTTATTAATTAAAATTTTTATAAAATATTACTTCAAGAATAATGGAGATATTCCATCCCAAATTGATTTTATCCAAATAATAAATATAGCTACAGGTGCTAAATATTTAATCATAACACGCATAAATGCTTTAGTTACAAATTTATATTTGCCACCTGATTCAACTTCTGCTTCAAATTTATCCATACCCCAAACATATCCTATAAAGATACACATCAACATTCCGCCAAGTGGCATAAAGAATGATTCAGCTAAGAAATCCATAAAATCAAAGAAATTCATTCCTAATAATTTGAATTCAGCCATAGGTCCATTTGCTAACGAACATAATACACCTACAAGTGCAATTACAAATGCTACTGTAACTGTTGCAGATTTTCTTTTCCAGTTCCAGTTGTCAATAGTATATGAAACAACAACTTCTAGTAATGATACTGAAG
>JAISUA010000275.1 GCA_031272305.1 Clostridioides sp. | reverse complement strand
TTTTTTTATTCTTCATTTTTTCCTCCCAAAATTGATAGAAATTTTATCTTTTTTAGAGTATACTTAGATGTTAACATTCTTAATATTTTAAAACATCTTAAAAATATAATTAATATCTTAAAGTATCTTAAAAATATAATTTATTAAATATATTTTTAAGATATTCTTCCAGATACATCTAAGACAATTTAGACTACAAAATAGCGACTTATTTCGAAAAAATCGAGTCTCATACAATTTTGTAACTATTTTGTAAACAATTTTGTCTTTTTTTGTAGTATTTTATTATTAAGGAATTGTAATTTCGATTTTGATAATTAATACCGACAATTAATTATTAAAGTTTTAATCTAAATATATCTCTTTTTATTCAATTATATAAAAATAATATCACAAAATAATAACTTTATTTATTTTTGATATTATTTTTAAAAAAGTTACTATTTTGTTACTTTTTTATGTTAAGTTACATTTTACACTATTTTTCACTTAAAGTCCATCTTTTTCGAACAAAAAAACATTGTAAAAACCTTCTAATTTTAATTTAATTAGGTTTTTTCAATGTTTTTTTGTTTCATATATGTTTTGTTATAAAACTTTGCTTTTCTTTATATGCTCTTCTCAACGTCTGACTCTCTAAGTCTATTTGCTATTTCAGATATTTTTCTAAGTCTATGATTGACACCTGATTTTCCTATTGGAGGATCAAGTATTTCTCCAAGCTCCTTTAGTGACATTTCTTCATATTCCAATCTAGCAATAGCCACCTGTTGCAAATTATTTGGAAGTTTACTTATTCCTATTTTGTTTTGTATATAATTTATATCTTCAATCTGTTTTACAGATGCATTTACTATTTTAGATAGATTTGCTGTTTCACAGTTTACAATCCTATTTACGTTATTTCTCATTTCTTTTAGAACCTTTGCATTCTGAAGATTCAAAAGTGCGTTATGTGCTCCAATAATACTAAGTAAATCCGATATTTGTTCGCTTTCTTTTAAATACACAATATAATTATTTTTTCTAGGAACGACTTTGCTATTAAATCCCATTGAATTTATTAATTCCTTTAATGAATTTGCATAGTGTTCACTATTTGTAACAAATTCCATATGATAACTTTTATTTGGACTACTTATTGAACCACTGCCTAAAAAAGCTCCTCTTATATAGGCTTTTCTCGATTCGCCTAGATAATTGATAGGCGACTTATAATTTTCACTTATCTTTATACTTTCATCGTTTTGACATTCCTCTTCAACTTCATTGTCACCAAAACTTTTATTTTTTTTATCAAGTTCTTTTTCATTGAGTTCATTTCCACTGAAATTTTTTTTCTTAATGATATTTTCACTTAAAATCTGTTCACTTAGATCTACATTTTCACCTTGACCTTCTCCTACAAATAAAAGATTCTGTGGTACAGTATTCACAGGATAAAATCCTTCTCTATTCTCTATCATTCCTAAAGTTTTTAAAAGTTCGATTGAACCCATTTCATCGGTAATTGTAAGAACGTAGCTATTGTTCCTTTTAAGTGCTTGATTTTTATTTACACTTATATTAGTAGTTATATTTAAAGTATTTTTTAGCAATTTAAATACTTTTCTCGCTATAGAATTTAATTCTGTAGTTATCTTTATATTGACTTTATTTAACCCTACAATTTGAATTGTACCTGATAACTTGATTATTCCAGAAAGTTCTGAAGTAGCCACATTCACATTATCAGGCAATATTCTTGCAAGCTCATTTTTCGTTTCCGTTGAAAATGACAATTTCATCACCTCGTATTTTTGTAAGAATGTGAAAAATTTCTTAATACACTTTCAAACTTTATTAAGTTTATCACATCGTATTTTATATCCATTGTAACAATTTTGGTAGCATAAAGATCTTTGCGTGAGTTATTATTTCTAGTAGTAATACAACCTTTTCAAAGTCTTGAAAAAAGTGAGCTAGAAAATCTATGATTTTTGTTAGCGAACTTTCATACTTGGTTCTAAGCGTGAAAACTACTTTTTTATTCATATACGATTCTCATAATAAATTTACACTACCTCAATTCTTATTTATTTTCTTCGTTTAATTTTTTTATTTCATTTATTGCAACTTTTATTATTTCTTTCTCGTCATCATATCTAGCCATAGCTACTACTCTATCTATATGAATAAATTTAGCATCTATAAATCCTTCTTCTTTTTGTGGAACAGTGTTCATATTTTTGGATTGCATCAAATACCAGTAAACAATTTTATGCACTTCTTTGTTTTCATCCCAATTTTCTTTATAGGTATAGTGGATTTCTCCTAAATATTTTAATATATCTGCTTTGATACCTGTTTCTTCACATACTTCTCTAAGTGCTGTATCTTCATGGCTTTCGCCTAATTCTATTTTCCCTTTCGGCAACACCCAATCGCCGTTAAACTTCCTCAGCAAAAGAATAGCATTCCCGAATAAAACAACTCCTCCGGCACTAATCTCATCTCTCATAGATGTTTCACTCCTTAATACTAATTATCTTAACTTCCCATAGAACTATTATACTTTATTCTTTATGAAATGTTCCTCCTTTATGATAAAATTCTTACTTTTATTAAATAATTAAATATATCACTTTGATAAACAAATAGCTAATTGAACAATTATATTAGATATATATTTCGCATTATGTCTGACATAATCATTCTTGATCTCCAACATATTTTTTTCAATGTATTTTATCTTTTTCTCTTTAAGCTCACTTCTTTGCTCATCATCAAGCATAACAAGTTCTGCACCTTCTTTTTGGTACTTTTCAAAAATATATTCTGGAAGTTCTTGTTTATTACAAAATACGTAATCTATAATTTTACAACCTGCGTGCTTTTCTATCGCATTTACATGATCTACAACATTATATCCATCTGTTTCTCCTGGTTGAGTCATAATATTAGAAATATATATTTTTGGTGCTTTAGATTTCTTGATAGCTTCTACTACTTCTTCCATCAATATATTTGGAATAATACTTGTATACAGACTTCCTGGACCTATAACAATAGCATCTGCCTGATTTATTGAGATTATTACATCTTCAAGTGGTTTTGCTTTCTTAGGTTCAATAGAAATTTGCTCAATCCTAGTATTATTTTCTTTCGCAATCCTCGGTATAACTGATTCTCCTTTTACAACCAATCCATTTTCAAGTTTTGCAATGAGAGTTATGTCTTCTAAAGAAACTGGTAAAACTCTACCTTTTATTGCAAATACTTCACTAAGTTTAGAAACTGCTGTTTCAAAATTACCAAATATACCGTTTAACGCTGCTAAAAATAAATTCCCAAAACTTTGACCTTTGAGACTTCCATCAGGAAATCTATACTGCATAACTTCATTCATAGTTGGTTCTATATCGGCTAATGCAAGTATACAGTTTCTAATATCTCCAGGTGGCAACATTCCCAAATCCTCACGAAGAACTCCAGAACCACCTCCATCATCTGACACCGTCACAACAGCTGTTATGTTTTCTGTAACAGTTTTTAGCCCTCTCAAGAAAATCGATTGACCTGTTCCTCCTCCGATTACAACAACTTTTGGCATCTCGTACTTTGAAATAATCTTAGAGTCATAAAATAAATCTTTTTTCTCTTTTCTTATCTTAAAATATAAAAAAATCGCAAAAAACAAACTGCACCAACCTGCAATACCTACAACAAGAAGTAGTTGTTTAATATTCATACATATCCCCTTCTTTTTTATCTAAGCATAAAATTTCTATGTTTTTTGACTACAAAATATTTTTTATCCAAGCATAGAATCTCTATGTTTTTTGACTACAAAATATTCTTTTTCGTCCAAATATTTAGCGAGTAAATTTGCAATTGTCACAGATCTATGTTTTCCACCTGTACAACCAATTCCTATAACTAAATGCTGTTTTCCTTCTTCAATATAATTTGGTATAAGAAAATCAATCATATCCTTTAATTTTCCAAAAAATTCAACACTTACTTTTGAATTCATAACATAATCTCTTATTTCTTTTTCATCACCTGTTTTTGCTCTCAGCTCGTCTACATAATATGGATTTGGCAAAAATCTTACATCAAAAACTAAATCAGCATCTTTTAATATTCCATATTTAAATCCAAAAGAAATCACAAATATAGTCATTTTTGATTTAGTTTCACCTTCTATATAAGTGTTTCGAATTGTCTCACTAAGTTCCCTTGGTTTCATATTTGAAGTATCTATAATATTTGTAGCAGCATCTTCAAAAGGCTTCATTATCCTTTTTTCATTTTTTATTCCTTCTGCAATCGAAATATTCTTAGCAAGAGGATGCTTTCTCCTAGTTGCCTTATATCTTCTTATAAGTACATCATCATTACATGTTAAAAAAAGGAGTTCATAAGCATAACCTTTCTTCTTTAGATAATCTAAGCTCTCATTGAAATTTTTAAAAAATTGATAACCTCTTATATCGATTCCAAGAGCCACTTTATCAATAGATGACTTAGTCTCATAACACAACTCAGCAAACTTACTTATCAGTGATGGAGGTAAATTGTCAACACAATAAAAGCCTAAATCTTCAAGAGATTTCATAGCTTCACTTTTCCCTGAACCTGATAAACCTGTAACGATAACGAATCTCATATATATTTTCCTCCGTTTTTAAAACATTTTTAGGACATTTTTTTAAACATCTTTAGTACATTCTTACCCATAAATTTAATACTAATATGATTTTTATTTTATTTAAAATTATATGTAGGTTTGATATTAATAAAAATATTTGTATAAGTTTTAAACTAACTTTCATATTTATAGAAAATATTCATTTATTTATTTATATATAAATTCAAACTAACAATATAAATTTTTTTACTTTACTACATTAGCTATTTAAGAAATATTTACTCTACATTAGCTATTTGAGATATATTTACTCCTGATTGTTCAACTATTTGCTTTGCAAGTTCAACATCTCCTACTTTAGATGGAATATGTGCATCTGAGCCCAACAAGAACATATTTCCTTTTTTGAACGAACTATATCTTTGCATCAATAATGTATCGTTAATTTTATTCAATTTATTATTTATAAAATTTTCTTCTATTACTTTGTTTGATTTTCCAAATTCTACTTCTTTTGTTTTCTCAAATACTACTTCTTTTGATTTTTCAAATTCTACTTCTTTTGCTTTTCCAAATTCTAATATATTATTTTCTTTGTTGTTTTCTCTATTATTTTGTTCTA
>JAISUA010000031.1 GCA_031272305.1 Clostridioides sp. | reverse complement strand
AAAATATATAATAAAAAAACAGTAATGAAGGGGGAAGGTTTTGATGGCTATTCAATTAAAAAAAGGACAAAAAATCGATTTAACAAAGGGCAATCCTGGATTAAAGAAAATTAGATTAGGTCTTGGTTGGGATATTAATTCTTTTGACAGTGGTTATGATTATGACCTAGACGTAAGTGTATTTATGGTTGGACATTCAAAAAAAGTTGAAAATGATGAAGATTTTATTTTCTACAACAATTTGAAACATCCTTCTGGATCTGTTGAACACCTTGGAGATAATAGAACAGGCGAAGGAGAAGGAGACGATGAAGAAATTATAGTTGATTTTTCTACGATGCCTTCTCATATAGAAAGAATAGCAGTGACAGTGACTATTTACGAAGCACAAGAAAGAAGACAAAACTTTGGACAAGTTGCAAATTCATACATCAGAGTTATTGACGAATCAAATTCACAAGAAATTTTGAGATATGATTTAGGAGAAGAATTCAGTGTAGAAACAGCAATATCTGTATGTGAAATTTACAAATACAATGGAGAATGGAAATTCAGTGCTGTTGGTGCAGGATTCGAAGGTGGATTAGAAGCACTTTGCAGAAATTACGGTCTGAATGTTTAATTCTGTGTTAAGTTGTATGTTAAATCAAGACTTTCTAGCTTAAATTTTATTTCAAGTGGTGACAAGTCTCATTATTAGGAGGAATATTATGGCGATTAATTTACAAAAAGGTCAAAAGATAGATTTAAAAAAATCAAATCCAGGTCTTAGTAAAATTCTAGTAGGTCTTGGATGGGATCCAGTTTCTTCAGGAGGTGGAGGTTTTTTAAGTTCATTATTTGGAGTAGGACAAGCTGATATAGATTGCGATGCTTCAGTATTTATGCTAAACAAAGACGGAAAATTAGAAAGTACAAAAGATTTAATTTACTTCGGAAACTTAAAAAGTGAAAATAAGTCTGTTGTGCATACAGGTGATAATATCACAGGTGAAGGCGATGGTGACGATGAAGAATTACTTGTAGATTTAGACAAGATTCCTTCAAAAATAGAAAATCTAATTTTTACTGTCAATATATACAAAGCATTTGAGAGAAAACAGCATTTTGGAATGATAAAGAATGCGTTTATTAGAGTTGTAGATAGAAATACAAACAAAGAAATAGTAAGATACAATTTGAGTGATAATTATTCTGAAAAGACAGCTTTGATAGTTGGAAATATCAAAAGAGAAAATGGAAGTTGGGATTTTAAGGCAATTGGAGATGGTTACAGATTTAAAGGACTTAATGATATTCTTTCTAATTTAAATAAAATTCAATTTTAGAAAGTAGTTTAACATAGCTAAACTTATTTTTGATAAAAAGTTAAAAGTTTTAGCTTATTATTATGAGAAGCGTACATGAAGAAAAACGAAGTTTTTCACGCTTCGAATATCAAGACTTGCAACATTGCTTTTAATATAACTTCTTGCAAGTCTTATTAAGTTTTATAAATTAAATAAGAAAAAAAGATAAGATTAAGTTTTTAAATTATATCAAATAGTTTATTTAAGTTTTTTTAAATTATCTCAAAGAGTTTATTAAAACTTAGAGTATGAAATATAAAAATACTAAATAAAAAATTTTTAATAGAAAGTGAAAAGAATATGAAATATTTTAATTCGGAATGTCAAGACGTTCTAAAAGAATTTGATGTTGATTACGACATCGGACTTACGGATGAAGAAGTTACAAAAAGAAGAGAAAAATATGGTTTAAATGAATTTACACCAAAAGAAGAAGAAAGTTTCTTTGAAAAATTAAAAGATTCTCTTTCTGAACCTATGATTATTATCCTTATAATTGCTGCAGTAGTAAGTGCAGTGATTGGTGAATATCACGATGCAATAGGTATATTAGGAGCAATAACAATAGGTATAGCTATAGGAATGTTCACAGAAGGAAAATCTCAAAAAGCTGCTGAAGCACTAGCGAAACTTACTGAGAACATAGAAGTAAAAGTTTTGAGAAATGGAAAAGTACATCAAGTATCTAAAAGCGAACTTGTTCCAGGAGATATAGTCTATATTGAAACAGGAAATATGGTTCCTGCAGATGGTAGACTTATACAAACTGTCAACTTAAAAGCAAGAGAAGATATGCTTACAGGTGAATCAGATGATGTTACAAAGAAACACGATGTAGTTATTCCTATGGAAAAAGTAGAGTCAAAGAATGGAGAAATTCTAATTCAAGATCCTATTCCTGCAAAACAAATCAATATGTTGTTTGGAGGAACTTTGATTGCATACGGTCGTGGAGAAATGTTAGTAACATCGACTGGTGATGCTACTGAGATGGGTAAAATAGCAAGTAATCTATCTGAATCAGAAGAACAAACACCACTTCAATTAAAACTTGGAAATCTTGGAGCAATGATAGCTAAGATATCAAGTGCAGTAGCAGGATTGTTGTTTATATTTATGGTATTCCAATCTGCATCAAAAGGTCTTTTAAATATTGATATGAGTGGAGTTGTTCCATTTTTACAATCAATAGGACCAGTAAAAACAGCGTTTACTGTATGTGTTGCACTTATCGTTGCAGCTGTTCCAGAAGGATTACCTACAATGATAAATATGACTCTTGCTATTACGATGCAAAAAATGGCAAAGATAAATGCTCTAGTTACAAAAAAAGAAGCTTGTGAAACAATTGGGTCAGTATCTGTGATTTGTTCAGATAAAACAGGAACACTTACACAAAATAGAATGACTGTCGAAGTTGTAAATATCGACGGTGAATATATAGAAGGAGAACCTTCAACATCAAATAGTTATTTCCTAGAAAATTGTATTCTGAATTCAACAGCAGATATAGAAAAAACAGATTCAGAAGTAAAATATCTAGGTAGTGCCACAGAATGTGCACTTTTACTTTTGAATGAAGGAAAAGATTACAGACATATCAGAGAGAATAGTGAAATATTATCACAAGAACCATTCTCATCTGAAACAAAGAAGATGTCTTCTTTATTTAGAAAAGATAATAAATTGATACTACTTACAAAAGGTGCACCAGAAATTTTACTTGAACAATGTTCATACGTTCAAAAAGGTGATAAAGTATTGAAGTTAGATTTCGAAGGTAAAAAATCAATTATAAATGAAATAAGTAAACTTCAAGTGAAATCAATGAGAACTCTTGGATTTGCCTACAAAATATTAGATGAAGCTAAGCAAGAAGTAGCTATCACAGCAGAAGATGAATTGTTAGATCTAAAGAGTTTTGGAGGAGAACTTGTATTTGGAGGCTTTGTAGGTATAAGAGATCCACTTAGACCAGATGTTTTAGATTCTATAACAACAGCTAAAAATGCAGGTGTAAGTGTAAAAATGCTTACAGGAGATAATCTCATAACAGCAAAAGCAATAGGAGAAGAATTAGGACTTCTTCAAGGTGGAATGAAGGCTGTAGAAGCATCTTATTTGGATACTTTAACAGAACAAGAATTGGAAGAAGAAATCCAAAAAATATCAATAGTTGCCAGAAGTAAGCCTGAAAGCAAGATGAGAATAGTAAAAGCACTTCAAAGACTTGGAGAAGTAGTGGCTGTTACTGGTGATGGTATAAACGATGCTCCAGCATTATCAAAGGCAGATGTTGGAATTGCAATGGGTATAAGTGGTACAGAAGTTTCTAAAAATGCTGCAGATATCATACTTACTGATGATAGTTTTAGTACGATAGTTTCTGGTATAAAATGGGGTAGAGCAATCTATGACAACTTCCAAAGATTTGTTCAGTTCCAGCTTACAGTAAATATAATAGCATTCTTAGTGGCAATTATATCTCAAGTGCTTGGACAAGAAATGCCTTTCACAACTATACAACTATTGTGGGTAAATATAATTATGGATGGACCTCCAGCACTTGCACTTGGTCTTGAACCAGTTAGAGATTACGTTTTGAATAGAAAACCAGTAAATAGAAAAGCTAATATAATTTCTAAAAAAATGGTATATACAATTGTACTTAATGCATTTTATATAACAGCACTAATTGTATGTCAATCAACATTTAATTTCTTGGGAGTGGATCAAGCACATCAAGAAACAGTATTGTTTGGAATATTTGCTTTCTGTGCATTATTCAATGCGTTTAACTGTAGAGAATTTGGTACAGATAGTATATTCCCTTATTTAACAAAGAATAAGCTTGCTATACAAATAATCGTAGCAACTGGAATAGCTCAAGTAATATTCACTCAAATATTCCAAGATTTCTTCAACTCTGTTGCAATGGATGTTGTGACATGGATGAAAGTACTCGCAGTTGGAGCAAGTGTAGTTGTATTGAATGAAATAGTAAAAGCAGTGTTGAGAATTTTTAAGAAAAACTAAAAAAGTATATTAAAAAGTGTATTAAAAAATATATTAAAAAGTATATCAAAAAATATATTTTAAGAAAGAAATTAGATTTAGTAGCAGAGTAAATTTAGATGCTTTGCTACTAAATTTAAAAACAATATTTAGATAGGAGATATAGGTTTATGGATGATCAACAAATCTTTAATAAATTCTTTGAAAATCAAGCATATAGAGGAAATTATACAACTTATGATCACATGAATTATTTTATTTGTTATTTTGGCATAGATCAAAATGAATCTTATAATCATAATATCTATAAAATTCATTATAACATAAAGAACAGAGGAGATATAATTTTAATAGATAAACATATCTCAAATCCAAGCGATTTTGATATGATCAACAGATTAAAAAACATCCTAAAATCCTATAAAAACAAACTTGAAAATCTTAATATCAATATTGTAGATAACGAATCTCTAAATTATAAATTTAAAATAAACATAGATATAATTTTAGAAGAAAATAGAAGTGAATTTGCAAACGAAAGAGTAAAGGAAAACTTTATTATTAAAATTATATCTTGGTTGAAAGAATACATAAGCAATATTAATATAAATAAGGATATTCCTAAGATTATTTTTTATGGAGATATAAAAAAACATGAATTGTTTTTTTTGAAGATACTTTATTTATCAGGTTTTGATGTATTATACTTAAATCCAAATTCAAAGGTAGATATATCTTTGCTTAAAATGAATCAAGATAAGAATTTTGAAATAGTTGAGTGTGAATTTTCCAAAGAAAATATTTCGTTTGAACAAAGAAAAGAATTAGGATATAAGATAGAAAGAACTTCAGTGAAAAAAGCATTTACAGTAGGAGCTCAAGCATCGAAAAGAATTTCTGAAGAACTTTTGCATGATTCAGGATTTATCAAACCTTGGCAACTTCAAGATAAAACAATAAAAAATCTTTTGCTTAGTACGACAGTAGACGAAATAGATATTTATTGGAATGAACCTACAAAGTTAAGACCAGGATTTGAATTTGATGATAACTTTGTACAATTACCTGTATTTTTCTCAAAGATAAATGGCGTAAATAATTATAAAAATGATTATATTGATTTTTTAGAATCACTTAGAAGAGGTGAACATACATATTTTGTGGAATATAAAGGTCAAGAAAGTATGTTTTTTAAAGAATTTAAAAAAACTGATTTTAGCTTGTCTTTCTTTATTTCTTCAAAAGGAAAAATTGATAGAAAAGAAATTTTAAATAATCCTGATTACACTATTTCTACTTTGAATATAAAGCAGCAAAATATGATTTTAGATAAAGTAGAGGAATTGTTTCAAGGAAATTTGTTTTACAATGGTATAAGTGGAGAAGAACGAATCAAATCGCTAAATAGTGTACTAAAGATGAATGTTCAGTTTACAAGAATGATCAATAATTTTGACTACTCTAGTGTTAATCCTAAGTTAGTGTTGTTTTTGTCAAAAGGCTATATTTTTAGCAAGCAATTTTGTTTTTTCGTACTTCTTTTGAGCAAGATAGGTTTCGACATAGTAGTATTATCTCCAGGTGGAGAGAATTCTATTGAAAATATAATTGTTTCTAAATTGATAGACTCACATAGACTTGATAAAATGGAGTACAATTTGGAATTTGCAAGTATGGAAAGAGAAACAAATTTATTTCAAAAATTATTTGGAAAAAGGAGATAACAATTATGGGAATAAAATTTAATCAACCAGTCGCAAACAATAATTCAAATGTAAGCCTTAGCAAAAATGAAGAAATTGTTCAAGATGAAAAATTTGACATTATTGAGTACACTAATAATAAGAAAAATGAACTTAGAAAATCAAAAGAAGTTGAAAATTTGACTTCGCTTATAGAAGTTGAGAATCCAGAAACAATACTTAAATTTGGAAGAAAAGCTTCTGAAGGAGTAGCAAAAGTTTCTGATAATCTACTTAATACAATAAGAATAAATAAAAATGAAGAGAATTCTAAGATGCTTGGTTCTCTTGCGAAAATAATGGATAAGTTTGACATTGATGATTTCAAAGATACAAAAGAACCAAATATAATTCAAAGAATATTTAAAAAAGCAAACTCTGCTCTTGATATGATGTTCAAAAAATATGAAACTCTTGGTGGAGAAGTAGAAAAAATTCAAATAGAACTTGAAAAATATGAGAGAGATATACAACTTTCTAATAAACAACTTGGAGCAATGTTGAATGAAAATTTCGATTACTACAATGAGCTTCAAAAATATATTGTAGCAGGAGAAATGGCACTTGAAGAAATGGAAAATGAAATACTTCCTCATTTCAAAGCTATTGCTGACCAAACAGGAGATCAACTTGATATTGTGAATTATCAAGATTTAATAAAAATAAATGATATGTTGCAACAAAGAGTGTACGATTTGAGAATAGCAGAAAATATAGCTATTCAAACTATACCTATGCTTAGAGGAATGCAACACAATAATTATGGTCTTGTAAGAAAAATAAATAGTGCATTTGTAGTGACACTTCCAGTATTTAAGCAGGCGTTATCACAAGCTATTCTACTTAAGAAACAAGAACTTCAAGCTAAGTCATTGAAAGCATTAGATGACAAAACAAATGAACTTCTTATGAAGAATGCACAAAACATTGCAAGTCAAAGTGCACAGATAACCAAAATGGCTTCAAGTAGCTCAGTGCAAATAGAAACACTTGAAAGAATGCATCAAACAATAAAAGCTAGCATTGCAGAAACAATTAGAATAGAAGAACACTCAAGAACAGAAATACAAAACAATACAAGACGTCTTGAAGAATTAAACAACAGCATAATATATGGAGAATAAAACTTTCATTAATAAAAAAACAAAGTAGAAAGTATTGATAAAAGTAGAAAGTATTGATATTCGAATATAAATTTATAAGGGCTAATTTTTAGCCCTTAAATTATAAGGGGAAAAAGTATGAGATATTTCGATTATATAGAAGAAAAGGAAATGGATAAGATTTTCTTAAAAAAGCCATTAGATATTGATTATAAAAATAATAAGGAGATGCTTAAATATACATTGAGTGCATTTTTGTAT
>JAISUA010000197.1 GCA_031272305.1 Clostridioides sp. | reverse complement strand
TGCTTGATACACTATGAACTGTACTCCAGTCATATCTTTTTCACCTTGATTTCTAGTACTACCCGCATGTGTGTAGTTAAATCCAAAATTGTGGATCCAATGAGTAGCCTCTGCCGATTTATCCCACATCTTTACATAACATGGCTCTCCACCAGTAGAATTTGTTCCTCCAATATAGAAGTCATAATCCTTTGTATCTTGTTTTATATACCTCCAATAGTCGTTGTTTTCAGGCTTACTTGCTGTACTTGATGAACAGCTTTCCATTTGACGTGCGTTGACCTTCTTATAGATGGCTCCCGCTCTTATATAGAACTCTGTACCTGTAGCTAATCCAGTCATCTCATTATTCGCTCTTACTTCATATTGAAGGAAGTTGTTATCTATATCTCCTCTATAAGCCCATTGTGGAAATATAGTTGTATCGCCTTCTACTAGATGTATATAGTATCTTACATGTCCAGCTTTGATCTTATTAGAGTCTTGTCCGTGTATGATAGTGCTTCCGTTTTCTGTTTGACCAGACTCTATTTTGAAGGATTTGATATTATAATAAGGTGTACCCTTATATTTATCTTTTGCAAATTCAGTATTTTCATAATCCATTATTCTCTTAATCACGTTACTATTACTGCTTTCAACATCAAATTCTTTTGGCAATTCGACATATATCAAATTGTTATCTGCTTGACTTGTGTCTAGTTGTGATTGAGTGTTGTACTTATCATGGACTTGGTATCTAATAGTCATATGTCCAGAAAGATAGTTTTCACTAGAAGGGAAGAAACGTTCAAAAGTTCCTGTCATTCCGAATGTAGCAGTTGTCACTATATCCGCTGCATTAGCTTCACTTATTTTGGAGCCGTTACTATCTTTGGCTACAGCCTTAGGTTCTTTCCACACTACTTGTCCTGGTGGAATCTTCGCATTGTACTTGTCGTTGAAGTTGAATCTCAAATGTAGAGTCTCCACCTTAGTAGTAGTCTTTTTCAACTTAATCACTAGTTTATTGTTTACAAGGTCGTTCGTATAAGACTCAACTATAGAGTCAGATGATGGCGTCTGTGCCACGAATGAAAAAATTGGTTCAAATTTCCCATTAGCTTGTTTTGGCTGTGTGAAATATTTGAACACATAGTCTGGATCAGACGTATTGCCATCAGGATCTGGTGTAAATCCATCATATGGAACTTCTATAGTAGCTCCATTGATCCCTGCTTTGTTCAGTGCTACTGACACAGTAAGCGTAAGGGTTGACGGAGTAGTACCAGTCTTTTGATTCGTGAATGTCTGATAAGTTGTAGGTGCCGATACGTTGGTGATGTCTATGTCTTTACTATCAGCAAATATATCTTTTGGAATCACATCTGCTATAAGGCCGAAGACCATCATAAAAGTTAGACTTAGAGAAGTGAACTTCTTAAGCCTACGTTTAGATGTAGTTTGAGTAGTCTTGTAATTGTATCTTGCTGTGTATTTACTGTTTACATCGGATCGCTCAGACATCTCATTGTTTTTTTTAGTTTTGATAAACATATCCTTTCTCCTTTCGAATTATTTGGTATCGTAAAGTAAACCACACATTATTGTTCAAAGTCTTTTTTACTCTACGTTTTTGTTTGTGCAAAATCTTTCGTGTAAACTTTTTGTTGTCACTGTGATAAAACTAGGGAGGTCAGTGAGAACAAAAGTTTACACAAAAATCTTGCCAATGTCGGTTATTAATTTGTATGTTAGATCTTTATATTTAAAAGTCTTAATTTGAACTGAGTGATTCCGTAACCTGAATTATCCGAGGGAGTTAGATATTTGTGAATAATTTAGGCGTAGTTATGCATGATTTGGCAAATTAAGCTTAAAAATATGCTTTGTAGTTTTTTGCAAATACTTATCATTTTCCTTGGTTTGAATCTTTTTTCTTCTTTTTTCTTGCTTTGAATCCTTTTGTCCTTTTTTCTTACTTTGAATCCTTTTTGTTTTTTGAATCGTTTTACAAATATTTATTACTTTTTTTAATAAGTATTTTTGCAAATAGTTCTTGATTGAACTGTCTCACAAAATTAGAGCTAAGAATCTAATTATATGAGAGACATCATCTGTTCTTTTATTTCAAATTTGTTCAGTATTACTATTTATTATTTAAAACACCTTATTAATGTTTGTTATTTTAAACACATTTTTGGTGTGTGTTATATCATTGTTTATATGACTTTTTTGTATAATTTTATTTATATTTATTTTTCTTGTATGACTTTATTTGTATTTGTTTGTTTATATTTGTTTATATTTATTTTTTTATGTTTATATGTCTTTTCTTTATCTGCCTTTGTTTACATTTGTTTTTTATGTTTATATGTCTCTTCCTTGTATGCCTTGTTTATATGTATCATTTTTTTAATCTTACATTTTGTTTCTAGTCTAATATTCGACAGTTTGAATATTAAAATAATGTCGAATATTTGAAATATCCTTTATGAGATTAGTTTAGTTCTATATTTTTGCTATCTTTATTTATTGTTTTATATTATTTTTCTTTATTTATTGTTTTATGTTATTTTTCTTTATTTATTGTTTTATGTTATTTATTATTTATTTATTATTTATTTATTGTTTTATGTTATTTATTATTTTACTTTATTGATTAATCAGGCTTAAATAAGACTGAATTCGACTGTTTCTTCTTAATTTCGAAAGCTTTTCTTTTTACTTCAAAAACTTCTTTAACTTCTAAAGCTTCTTAATTTAAATTTTTAATAGTTTTTTATTTTCTTTTATTTTGTATTGAACGACGTTTTGTTATTTCTTTTCGACGTCTTTTTATGTCTAAAAGTGATGATATATCTTATATTAATACCAAAAAATATTAATTTCAATATCTTTTTACATTTTTATAGAAATTATATTTTTTCATTTTGATGATTGGTTTTTTTACAAAGTTTTTTTAGTTAAAATAATTTAGTTAAATTTGATTTTACGATTTTATTTTAAAGTCAATGGTAATTTTTTTTTATTTTATGTGTTTTTTATTTGTCTTTTCTTTTGTTAATTTTTGGTATAAATATTCACTATGTTCTTTTTTTATGAATTATTTTTTATATGTTTTTTATAATTTATTGTTTTTTGTGGATTGTTTTTTTCTATGTTGTTTTTTTGGATTGTTTTTTTCTATGTTATTTTTTTATATGTTATTTTTTTTGGATTGTTTTTTTATATGTTATTTTTTTATGTGTTATTTTTTACTGTATTGTTTTTGATGTATTGTTTTTTTATGTATTGTTTTTGATGTATTGTTTTTTATATCTTAATATTTTATTCTGTTTATATTATTTTGCTTAAAAATCGTCTTTAAGTATGTCGAACATATTTTATGTTATTTTGTTAAATATACCTTCCTATTTTTCAATTTAAATTGATATTTCTTCAAAATATATGATTTGAATGATGTTATATATGACTTAATTAAGAAAAATTTTTTCAGGAGTTTATTGAGAAATGTTTTTATAGCCTTATTAAAAAATGTTTTTAAGAAATTTATCAAGAAATATTTTTATTGGTTTTATTGAAAAAAATTTTCACAACTTTTTATATTAGATATTTCTTTTAGTAAGTTTTCATATTGAAGGTTTTTATTGGACAATTTAATGTTGCAATTTATATTGGAGATTTTTTATTAAAAAAATGCTAGTATATTTTTTTAGTTCGTTGTATAATATAAAAAAGAAGAGAAAATAATCTATTAGCTAAGATTGGATTCTCAATAAGGACTAAAGAAATTAATCTTCAGTATTATTTGAACCGCTACTGTTCTCAGCAGAGCGGTTCTTTAATTTACCAAAGATTAATTCTGAAAGTTCTTTTGCTTCTGGTTTGACTATTTCTAGTAAAAAACCTCTACATAGATCTTTTAAAATTCCAATGATAAAATCTCTC
>JAISUA010000148.1 GCA_031272305.1 Clostridioides sp. | reverse complement strand
ACGTGAGCTTATTATAATTAATAGGACTTTTTTACATCAATCAAAGATTAATAAAATATTTATCTCTAATTGTGCAAATATCTTGTACATCATCAAGTATATTTTTACAATCATTTTTTACTATCAAATAAACAAATTCTTATTCCCAGTTGTGATAGATATCTTGTACGTCATCATCTTCTTCTAACAAATCTATAAGTTTTTCCATTTGTTTAATGTGAGATGGATCTGTAAGTTCTGTTGTTGTTTGAGGAAGCATCTTTATATCTGCACTTATAAAAGCATATCCTTTTTTTTGCAGTGCATCTCTTACAGCATTGAAATCTTCTGGTGCTGTCAATATTTCATAACCTACTTCTTCTGTTATGATATCTTCTGCTCCTGCTTCAAGTGCTACTTCCATTATTTCATCTTCAGATATATCATCTGATGTTTCTACGAATATTTGACCTTTTCTATCAAACATAAATGATACACAACCAGATGTTCCAAGATTTCCTCCGTTTTTGTCGAAATAATATCTTACGTTTCCAGCTGTTCTATTTTTGTTATCAGTAAGTGTGTGTACTATTACTGCTACTCCACCAGGTCCATAACCTTCATATGTTATTGTTTCATAGTCATCAGTAGCTCCTACGCCTGAACCTTTTGCTATCGCTCTGTCTATGTTATCATTAGGCATATTATCTGCTTTTGCTTTATCTATAGCTGTTTTAAGTGTTGCATTGTATTCAGGATCTGGTCCACCTTCTTTTGCTGCAACAGTTATTGCTCTTGCATGTTTTGTAAATACATTTGCTCTTTTAGCGTCTTGTTTACCTTTTCTGTTAATAATATTGTGTATACGTCCCATACCAATCTCCCTTTGTAATTATTACTCTTTATTTCACTAGATTATTGTATCATAAACATATTTAGCTTGTCAAAAAATCACACTAAAATTTCGGAGGTTTCGGAGGTGTTACTCTCTTATGCTCACTGTTTTTATTCATTCTATAAATAATTTCAAGATCTCTTTGAGGAACTTCGTCTTCTTTTCCCATGACAACCTTATCTATCATAGCATAAGTAGTTCCCATTTCATTTTCATCAGTTTGTCCTTCCCACAAACCAGCTGTAGGTGCTTTATCAATCACACTACTTGGAACTCCAAGTACTTTACCCCATTCGTATACTTCTTGTTTTGTGATATTCGCTATTGGAAGTAAATCAACTCCACCATCTCCATACTTAGTGAAATATCCTGTATAAAGTTCTGCAGCGTTGTCAGTTCCTATTACTAAATATCCTAAGTTATTTGCAATAGCATAGATTGTGCACATTCTAAGTCTTGCTCTAAGATTTGCAACAGTCATTCTTTTATTTTCTTCTTTAAATAAATTCTTTTGATTCATATTTGAAACTATCATATCTGTTAAATTTAATTCAGTTGGTTCAAGATTCAACATCATACTTTCTATTCCACAAGCTTCTATAACAGCTTTAGCATCTTCCATATCTTCTTTTGAATTTCTTATATCAAGAATTACTCCCATAGAATTGTCTGGAAATGCTTTTTTTATAAGATTCGCACACACAGCTGAATCAATTCCTCCAGATACTCCTACTATAAGTCCTTTTGCATTTGCTTCTTTCACTTTTTCTCTAAGCCAATCTACTGTTTTATCAATTTTTTCGTTGATACTTGTATTGTTCATAAAAGTTTATCCTTTCTAATTAAAATAAATCCTTTTTTAAAATAAATCCTTTTTCAAAGTTTCTCTAATGATATTTTACCCTATTGCAAAAAAATAACAATACTTTTGAGAATGTTTTTTTCTATTCTGGGAAAATTATTTATACATATATAAATTAAGGTAGGAGATGAAATGGAAATCAAAAATATAAATAACAAAAAAATCGTTGATAAAAATCATATAAATAAAAATTTTTCTAAAGAAGATAATCCTAATAATAAATTTAAATTATCAAAAAAAGATTTTAATTTAAAAAATATGCTTACAGGACTTGTCACTGGTTTCGTAAATGGATTATTTGGTGCAGGTGGTGGAATTATATTAGTTCCTATTTTGAACAATATTTTCAACACAGAAGAACACAAATCTCACGCTACATCACTTGCAATAATTTTGTTTTTGACAATTACAAGTTCTATTATTTATATGAAGAATGGAATTTTAGATTTTGGCATTACTTACAAAGTCGCTATTGGTTCAATAATTGGAGGTGTCTTAGGAGCAAAATTACTTTCAAAAGTTACAGGAAAATTTTTAAGAATCACATTTGGCTGTGTTATGATTCTCGCTGCTGTACGAATGATATTTTAATTTTTAATCGGAGGTGAAATTTTAATTGTTATATATTTTTATAGGGTTTTTATCTGGAATAATTGGTGGCCTTGGCCTTGGAGGAGGTACGATACTAATACCTATTTTGGTTATTTTTATGAACGTAAACACTAAAATAGCACAAAGTGTAAATTTACTTTCTTCAATTCCTATGACAATTATTGCTCTTTGGATACACATAAAAAATAAAAATGTTGTATTCAAAATCGTTATTCCTATTGTTTTGTTCGGAGTATGTGGAGCGATATGTGGTTCGATTTTATCATCTTATTTGAAGGCAAAATTATTAAAAAGATTATTTGGAGTACTACTAATTATTGTAGGAATATCAGAAATTAGAAAAGGACTTAAAAAACAACCTGAAAAAAATTAATTTAAAATGAATTACAGATCGCATATCATAGTTTTCTGTTTCTTATACTTTTCTATCTCAAGATACTAAAAAGCTATCTTGACTTCATTATCGCTCTTTTATTACTTGATAGTTTTTCTATCTCAACAGACTAAAATGCTATCTTGAATTCATTCTTGCTCTTTTATTGCTTGATAGTTTTGCTATTTCAATATACTAAAACTCCATAATACGAATAGCTGACAAAATTATTTTTTAAATTCGATTACTTCTCTCGCTTAGTGTGACATAAGCGTGTTTCAGTGCAAATAATCGTGTTTCGAATTTTGAAAGGATTTTTGTCAGCTATTTGCATATTTTATTAAAAATGATTTAAGTGAAATTTTAATTAAAACATCTATTGTTACTAAGATTAATTTCTTTCTAATTCTATTCTATGATTTTTCTATATTTTTCTGAATTAATTTTTTTCTAATTCTATTCTATGATTTTCCCGTCTTTCTCTGATACATAAAATTCGTCCCCAAGTCTTATTTCTACTTTTCCATTTGTTATTTCAACTAGTTCACTCGAAACTTTTTCGACTTCATCTATTTTTATATATAAATTCATATCTACACTATCAGTGTAGTCAACATCCTTTATATAATATCCAACATTCGAAACAAAGTTTTGCACTTTTCCAAGTAATGTATAATCAAGCATTACTTTTATAGATTGATACACGACTTTGTCTACAATCATACCTGATTCCAAACCAATTTTTGCACCTGTAGTATACGCTCTCACCAATCCGCCTGCACCAAGTTTTACTCCACCAAAATATCTAGTCACTACAACTACTACATCTGTAAGTCCTGATTTTTTGATAACTTCAAGAGTAGGTATTCCTGCCGTTCCTTGTGGCTCTCCATCATCGCTGTATCTTTGTACATTCATAGTCTGACCAAGTACATAAGCCCAAACATTGTGAGTAGCATCTTTGTGTTTTTGCTTGATTTCATTTATAAATGCAACTGCTTCTTCTTCATTTTGAACAGGCTTTGCATATCCTATAAATCTTGATTTTTCTATTTCGTATTCAGATGTTCCAAATCTATGTATTGTTTTATAATTTGATTTTTTCATAATGTTCCTACCTTCAAAAAAATAATTTTAAAAGTTAAAGGAGTGCTAATCATACATAAAAGCAACTATGTATATCTAGCATCTCCTATTATTTCCATCAAAATTAAATTATTATTTTTTAAATCTAATGTCTTTTTGATTAGATATTTTCTATCAATCTTTTTTTCAATTTCTTTCTGATTATATGTTTCCGTTTTCTGTCAATGTTTTCTTTAGATCTTTATACTTCTTATATGATACCTCAACTAGCGAAATTTCTTTATTGTGTGTCAACATTTCTAAAGCTTCTTTTACTTTATAAAAACCACCATCTTTAAATTCTGGTGCAAGAGTACATTCAGTGTTTTCAGCTTCCATTACATACCACATGACTGCATTGCAGACTTCTTGTTGTCTACTTCTTGAAAAGAATTCGTACATAGTATCTCCTGCTACATCAACCATATTAGCTGTTATACCTGTTTCAGCTTTTACCCTTTTCATAGCACTCTCATAAGGAAGTCCGTCTCCTTGAATCTTACCCTTTGGTAATGTCCATTCCCCCCTGTCATTCTTCACGATCAAAACCTTATTTGCATAAAATACAACTCCACCTGCACAACGTCTCACAATCATTCTAATCCCTCCAATTGTTATATATTATCATCTATAATATATGAAATATTAGTAAGATATTTATTTTAAAAAAGATCTTATACAAAGTATATCATTTTTTTCTAATCAAAGCTATAAAATCCAACTAAAATAACAAAAAATTTCGTAACCTTTTTATATTGTATATTTATTAATTCTATAATAATGCGAAAATTCCCTCTTAACTATTAAAATAATTTTTCTTACCATGTTTTTTTATTTGTTTTTTATGAGAACTCTCTCAATATTCAACCAAAACATACTAATATTTCAAACTATTGTTTTCTAAAGTATTGATTTCAAATGTTAAAAGTAGTACAATTATCAAGAAAAATGCTTTAATAAAAAATAATTATACAATACAAACAATAAATTTAAACTCATAAGTAAACATGGTTATACATATAAAGTTATTTGCTTTTATAAAATTATTTTTTGTTTTAATATTTTTAACATAAACTCAAATTAAGGAGATGTATTTTTTGTTAACAAAATTAATTTTTTTATCAGTAGCTTGTTTTATAGCTGCATTCGTTGATTCTATAGCAGGTGGAGGAGGAATGATAAGTTTACCATCCTATTTGATTGTTGGAGTTTCTCCTCACTTAAGTTTAGGCACAAATAAATTTGCTTCAACAGCAGGAGCATGTACAAGTGCAGTAAAATTTTATAAATCAGGATTTGTAAATTCGAAATTACTAAAATATTTACTACCATTTACTTTCGTTGGTTCAGTATTGGGCGTAAAAACAGTTCTCCTTCTTAATCAAGATTTCCTATATCCACTTGTACTCATTTTGATTCTAGCAATAGGAATCTACACATTATTTTCAAAAGAAATTGGAAATGAAGATGGTTTCGAAGGTCTAAATAAAAAAAATCTATGTTTAGGAATAATTTTTGCATTTTCGCTAGGTTTCTATGATGGCTTCTTCGGTCCTGGAACAGGTTCTCTACTTGTTTTCGGACTTATAAAAATCTATAAATTCGATTTTTTACACGCTACTGCAAACACAAAATGTTTGAATTTCACAAGTAATATAGCAGCTCTCGCTACTTTTGCTCTTAGTTCTTCTATTGACTATAAAATAGGTATTATGGCAGCAATAGTTATGATCTTTGGTGCTTATTTAGGAACAAAAATAGCAATAAATAAAGGTTCTAAAATAATTAGACCTTTGTTTATAATAATATCTTTAGCTGTTGCAATAAAAATGATTTATAGTTTGATTACTACTCACTAATATATATTTATACTATATTAGTTCTTATAAGTCTCATTATGAGAACTAAATTTTTCAATAAAAGAGTTGATGAAATTATTTTTATATTCTGTCGCTAATCTCACGCTCAATGAAAATAAAACCTTCAACCGAATCTTTCAAATACGTCATCAACTCTTTACTTTTATATCTTAAATTTAGGTTTTTTGATAATAATCACTAGAAGCGAGTATATGGTAACAGTTTTTAATTATTTACAAGTACTCTTTTAATAAATTTTTAAAAATTCACTTATCATCACTAAAAAAATCTATCTGCAATTTTATTCATTTTTTCTCCAATCACTACTATTCCAGGAGCTGAGCACATAAGAGCAAACATTGCATACTGCAAAATATACTGACTTTTCCCTTCCCAAAATGTATGGAAAATAAGTCCTCCCAAAATTATTATCGAAGGTAGTAGTTTTTTTACTGATAAATCTCTACGATTTGTAATTAAAAATACAACTGCTCCAACATATGTCAATAAATGAACCAAATCTTGTTCTTCATTAAGTAATGTATTTACTTTTCCTTTTTGGTAAATCATTTGCTCTGCTTTTGGATTTTTACCAGTCCTTGCTGCATAACTCATAACAAACGCACCATAGTTAGGTTCATTCCATTGAGATAGTGTTTTCTGAGCAAAAAATTCTACAGCATATTTAGGCTCTCTATAGAATTTTTTTACGCTTGATTTTATACTTTCAACAGCATTTTTCTTTACCATATCCCAATTATTACCTGCATCTCTATATGCTAGATAAGTATAACCATTAAACCAACCAGGAGCAAGCTTACTATCTTGAAGACCCATAGCTAACCATACTATCTTTGGCATTGAAGTTTTGATTTGATACTCCTCACCTGCTCGCATATGATAAATTTCGCAAACTGCTTTTGGTGCTACTACAATCGAAGCCATATATATGACAATAAACAAAATAGCCAATTTTGATTTATTTTTAATCATATATATAAATAGCATTACAAGAACTGCTATAGCAATGATTTGCATATTACTTTTCATAATCACACCAAACATAATAGATAAAATCGAAGTAATCATATATCGAATCTTCTCTCTTTGAGTGAATTTGATAGCCATTAGAATCGAAATAGATGAAAAGAAAAAACCGCCCATTATTCCATAAGTAAATGTCACAAAGAAAATATTTGGAAGAAAACACATCAAGAGAATAGCAAACACAAACTCTATCCTTTTATCATCAAATATTTCTTTTGCTATCTTTAAAAGAAATAAATTTGTACCAGCCGTAAAAAATACATTGCTAAGCTGAATAATTGTCACATTCATATCTCCAAAAAAGAAATACATTATTTCACAAAACAAAGTGTAACCTAATTGAAAAGGAAAAAATCCATAATACCTAGCTTCTCCTAAATTTATAAAATTTCCATTAAAAAGTTGTGATGAATATTGTATGATTGAATTTCCTTCACCTGGACCTTGGTTTGCTCTTGTAAGATACATCCACAATATTCCCATCAATAAAGTGTACACAAAAATAAAAATAGGCAGATATTTTCTATGTAATTTATCATTCAAAAATAACTTGTTGTTTCTAAGAATTAAACCTATTAAAAATATCGCTACTACAAATAATATAACATTTAAAAAAATATTATCTATTTTATATAAAACAATTTCTCTGTATTTTTCGTCAAAATAACATGTTGAACACAAACTAGCTATTGAAAGAATAGTAAAAAACACAACTGACAACCAATATGAAATTTTGCAAACTGCTGTATCTGTAAATGTGACGAGATTATTTATTTTTTTGTTATCAAAAAAAGCTTTCATACAATCCTCCTAATACTAGATTCCTTCAACATATGATTTTTCATTTTTTCTGTTTTCTTCTCTCATATCTGTTATTTTTTCTACAAAATATTTTGGTCTAGCTTTTACTTCTTGATATATTTTTCCTATATAACTTCCTAAAACACTTACACAAATAAGTTGTATTCCTCCAAGAAGCCATATTGAAGATACTATCGCTGTCCAACCTGGAACAACATTTCCTGTCATTTTAGAAATAATAGCATACAAAAGTCCAAATAGACTCAAAATACTTACTCCAAAACCTATTACAGTAATCATTTGAAGTGGCTTCACAGAAAAAGAAGTGATACCATCAAATGCAAACGAAAGCATTTTTTTTAATGGATATTTGCTTTCACCTGCAAATCTTTCATGACGCTCATATTCTACGGTTGTAGATGAAAATCCTATAAGTGGCACTATACCTCTTAAAAAAAGATTAACCTCTTTATAATTGCTTAAAGCTTCCAAAGCACGTCTACTCATAAGTCTATAGTCAGCGTGATTATAGACTGTTTTTGTACCCATCAAGGCCATAAATTTATAGAATCCTTGTGCTGTTGTACGTTTAAAGAATGTATCACTTTCTCTACTACTGCGAACTCCATAAACAATTTCATGACCATTTTCTGAAAATTCATATACAAATTTATCAATGACATCTATATCATCTTGTAAATCTGCATCCAAAGATATTGCACAATCACACTTTGTCTTTGCATACATAAGACCTGAAAATAAAGCATTTTGATGACCACAATTTCTTGATAATTTAAGACCTGAAACAAATGGATTTGTGTTAGAGTATTGTTCAATTAACTCCCATGTTCTATCCTTACTTCCATCGTCAACTAAAATCATCTTACTATCACTAGAAATCATTTCACGTTCACACATATTTCTAAGTTTTTGAGTAAGTCTTTTCACAGTTTCAGGAAGTACCTCTTCCTCGTTATAACATGGAATAACTAAATTAACACAAATATTCATTGTAAAATTCCCCCTTTAAATAACTTCTTTCTTTTTTAATTAAATATAAAAATAATACACATCTTATGATTAGATTATATCTGTTGATTAAATATAAAAACAACATACATATTTATTGCATTATTTTTCCTACAATAATAGTCTATCTTAAATTCAACATTAAAACAAGTCAATCGTGATTTTTTATTTTGTTTTTTGTAAAATTTTTATCTTTATTGTTTTATTATTAAGATTAATAAGGTAGTGTAAATGTTTTATGTAAATATCTTATGTAAACTTTTTATCAATATTTCGAAAAATTATGTCTATATAGCAAAAATAAAAATTTGACAAAAATATTGTAAGAACTATTTTTACAAGCTAATATTTTTATATATTTTTCAATTAACTATATTCATTATTGAGTTTAATTTGTTATAATAGTAATGGAAAATATTTTATATAAAAATTTCTCATCAATATTTTTATATAAAATTTTGGTGTACAAAATCATTCATTATTTAGGGAGGTAAAAATATGGGTTTAATTGATACAAAAGAAATGTTCAAAAAAGCTTACGAATCTGGATATTCAATAGGAGCTTTCAATATAAGCAATTTAGAACAACTTCAAGGAGTTCTAAAAGGTGCTAAGGCTAAAAACTCTTCTGTTATAATTCAAGCTTCAAAATCAGCTGTCAAATATGCAGGACCTAGTACTTTAGTCAATATGGTCAAAACTGCTTCTGATGAAATAGGAGTAGATGTTGCCTTACATCTTGATCATGGTCCTGACTTGCAAGCAGTAAAAGATTGCATAGATGCTGGTTTCACTTCTGTTATGATCGACGGATCTCATTTTGATTTCGAAGAAAATATCAAAGTTACAAAAGAAGTTGTAGATTATGCACATGCTAGAAATGTAGTTGTAGAAGCTGAACTTGGAGTTCTTGCTGGAACAGAAGATGAAATTTCTTCAGATGTTCACAAATATACTGATCCTGATGAAGCAGCTGAATTTGTAAAAAGAACTGGAGTTGACTCTCTTGCAATAGCAATAGGAACTTCTCATGGTGCTTTTAAATTTAAGGGCGAAGCAAAACTTAGATTTGATATATTAGAAGAAGTACAAAAGAAACTTCCAGGATTTCCAATTGTATTACATGGTGCATCAGCTGTCGACCAAAATATCGTAGCAATGTGCAACGAATTTGGAGGAAATATTGCAGGAGCTAGTGGCGTACCTGTTGATATGCTTAGAAAAGCTTCTTCTATGGCTGTTTGTAAAATAAATATGGATACTGATTTAAGACTTGCTATGACAGGTGCAGTTAGAAAATATCTAACTGAAAATCCAAAAGAATTTGACCCTAGAAAATATATAGGTGCTGGAAGAGATGCAATACAAAGTGTTGTAGAAAGTAAAATAGACACAGTACTTGGTTCTGCAAACTCTACGTTATAAATTTATTAGTTTATTTAAAAAGGTTATATTGCTTTATATTTGATTATTAGTTGGAATTATTCTTAAATACCATCTAATCTCAATCTATTTAAGCAGTATAACCTTTTTGTAATTTATTATTGTATTTTTTATGATGTTATAGTCTTAGACTTAACGTCTTTTGAATAGTTCGTTATTTGAATTTATTTAGTGTATTTTTTATGCTGTCGTTATATTTCATACAATTGTTTGCCCATACTTAGTTGTTTAAATTTATCTGTTATATTTTCTATACTGTTGTCGTATTTCTTGAGATTGTGGTGATTTTTGTTGCGGTGGCTTCGGTTGTGGTGGGTTCGGTTGTGGTGGGTTCGGTTTCGGTGGATTTGGTTGTGGTGGTTTCGGTTTCGGTGGATTTGGTTGTGGTGGTTTCGGTTTCGGTGGATTTGGTTGTGGTGGTTTCGGTTGTGGTGGTTTCGGTTTCGGTGGTTTCGGTTTCGGTGG
>JAISUA010000058.1 GCA_031272305.1 Clostridioides sp. | reverse complement strand
ATTTTTTCTATATTTTTATTGATTTTTTTATATTTTTATTGAGTGAAATTATAAATTTTTTTGATATACTTCGTAAAAATAATATCATACTCCTAAAGTAATCTTATTGAAATTTAAATTTCCATTTGAATCTATATCACTTTCTAGAAAATCTGTTTCTGTACAAATAATAATTTTGTTGCCTTTTACAGATACATGCGTTGCTTTTTCCATAATCAAAACAGGCTCATTAATAAAATTCACAGGCTTATCATTTAAATAATCACCACTTATAAAATAAACTTCTCCATAACTATTTCTCACAAAGAAATGTATTTTATTATTTATATAAGTTACTTCAAGTTGTTCTGCTTTTTTTAGTCTTTCAAATTTAATGAGTGACACTGGTAAACCTTTACCTTTATCGTTTAACCAATCATTTTGTTCATTATAATTGTAATAAGATATTTCTCCATCACCAATTGCAAATAGATGAGTACCAATATTATTTGTTAAACTAACACTACAAACTACATCTAAGTTACAATTTGCCTTAAATCTAATTGGTGTAGGAGATGTTGAGCCAAAAGGATTTGAAATAGGAATGTATAATAACGTACTAGTATCATTGAAATTTCCAGAAACATACACGCCATCTACAAATTGATTTGTAGCACGCCCTACCTCTATTTTCGAAATATCTGAAAAATTAGTAGGCAATGGAGCAATTTTGGGTACTCCAATATTATTAAGCGATATGTTGACAGTAAATTGTTCAATGTATCCACTTTCATTCTTAGACTCAATAAATAATGTTGAAGATTTACCTGTTGTTGATACAATTAACTTAACAGGATTTAGTTTTTTATCACATATTACATTTGCAAGATTTATCATTGTAAAATCTGCAAGTGATAATTTTTCAGGAGTAGTTGTAAATGTTGTGTATACCTTATTATCGCATATAATCGCAATAAAGAATGTATTATTGTTAATTAATTGAGCGATAAAAGATGTAACATTTGAGATTAAAGTATATCTTTCAAATTTTCTCGATTGTTTTTCTTTGATTAGATATAATTTCTTATCCCAACCAAGTGAAAAAATATTTGTACCTGAATTTGTATTTAATATTTTAACCTCATAATCAGGTAATTTAGCTACATACTGTTCAAATATATCCCTATTCGCCTTGATTATCTCCCAAACCAAATCTTGACCTATAAAATCTATATCAAACCAACCAATTCTGAAATAAGGTCTACTCAACATTTGAGTTTCCAAATTATCATAAAGCCAGTTTAAGTTGGAAGGATTGTACTGTCTTGCAAAATCTATAGGCCAACCATTAAGACTTGGAAACTCTTCTTTTTGAGAATAACACGAAGGTATATTCATTTTATTTATTTCCTCTGTAGAGGTTACACTATTAACACTTTCAATATGGCTTTTTAGATTTTCTGCACCTCTTGCACTATCTCTTTTCTTACCTAACAAAACACCATCAGATAGTCCACTGATTGAATCATCGTCTTCCTTTTTTTTATTATTATCTTCAAGATGTATTCTTTCTGTTTCGGAAACATATCTATAACGCCAAGGATCCTTCGGATAACCTCCCTCTAAGCAAACGTTATCATTAGTAGAAAACACTTTTACTGATTTTCCAGACACAGAAGATGTTATTAAAATTTTACCACGTAAATCTTTTAACTTAGGCAACTGATTACGATTTCGTCTTATCAATTTTAGATTTTGTCCATCTTTAACTGAATCATATTGTTGGTCAATGTAAATATAATCACGATATTTTTTTAATATATTATCTACAAATTTACAGTATGGTTCAACTGCATTACCTATAATATATTGTTCAGGCTGAATTTTCAGACATATAAACTCAGTAGGATTTTCCTTTAATTTTTCGACAAGTTGTTCCAAAACTGTTTCAAAACTCAATAAACTATAAGAGCCAATATCTCCTATATGTCCTATGTCGCTTGAATGGCAAAGTCCTATTTTGTCACCATTCCAAAATATACGCATATCAAACATTCTCACACCAGCATCAAATTGTTGTTTAAATGTTAGGTGCTGACATTCTGCAAGCCATCCTAAAGTACCTCCACCATCTGAATCTATTGTGTCTTTTTCACTCTTCATATTACTTTGCCACATAGATGAATCATGAGTACCTACAAGAGAAATATCTGCAATGCTTGTATAATCGTAAATTTTAGACATCCATCTTTTTAATAGAGGAAATTCTCTTTTATAAGATAAATAAATCCATTTTCCACCTGCATTTTTATTGAGATCTTCCCAGATAATAGTGTATCCTGTTTCAGATAAATTATCGAATATTAAGCTTTTACTAACAAGACTCGTTTCAAATTTTATATCAGTGATACCACCTATATCTTCATTATATTTAGATTTTTTAAAAGCGAGCCAAATGTAATCTCCTCCTGCTCCGTGATTTAGTTCGAGATCAAGAGTAGTATAACCTTTGATTGTTGGCTTTGAGTTATTTTTACCAGTATTAATAATTCGTATATCTGTAACAACTTCTAAAGGCAACTCTTCAGATTTATAGCAAAGATAAATATAATCTCCTCCTGCAAGACTGTTTAAATCTTGTTCTATTTTAGTAAAACCAAATGGGGTATCAGAAGAATTTATCAGTTTCAAATCTGTAATAAAATTCATTTTGTGCTACCTCCTATTTATATTGTTCTTGTACATAATTTATAAAAGCGTATAAATCTCCAAAATCTGATATTGCATTAACAGTGTTGTTACTTGTGTCATACTTAAATGTGAATGTCTTGCAGCCAGGCATAACCCAACCAGCCACTTTATCAAATTTTTTAAAATGCTCAAAAGGTTGATCGAATGCTTGAGCAACGAACCTATTTATAATACCTGTAATATCATTGCCAAACTTGACAATAAAACCACCAGAGAAAATTTTACACTTATCGCTATAAGATACGCCTCCAGGATTATTGTTTACTATATTTATTTGGCTTGGAAATGAAAGATTACCATTAGAATCAATAACAATTCCTAAATCAATTGTAGCAGTTTTATCAAATGTATATCCTTGATTTTTAGCATCATCAAACCATACCGCAAATAAATTTTTTACACGAAACGAAATACTAAATGAAGGTAAATCAGATGGATATTTTTCGAATTTTACCGTTTTAAATGTTCCTATAGCATCACAAGTATAGTTATTTCTAAATCTTAAAGTATAGAAATCTCCAAATTTATAATTTCTTCCAGCAGTTGTCTCGTACTCATAATTCCAAGTTATATTTTTAAATGCTCCATTATTTTCATAATTCACAGTGAAGTTTTGAGGTATATCACTAGAGCATGTAGATAATGTACCTGAACAGTTAAAAGCATTGTATTTAAGAGTAGCATTAATTACTCTAGCTAAAGAATTTTCATTTCTAACTCCATTTATATTTGGATTTATAAGAGGTTGAAAATAACTAAAAATATGAGGCAAAAAAAATTCAGAACTAATCGCCATAACACCATCAGCACTAACTGTTGACGGAATTAAACTACCTGTATTCCATGACATAGTTGAATCTATATTACCTAAAGTAGGAATTGTTGTTTCTTCTCCCATACCAATTAAATAATTTAAGTAACCGTTGCCAACATTGAAATTTTTCATTTTTGGTCTAAATAAATAATTTTCTCTAGATATTGATTTTGGTAATACAACATGACCAAAAACAGTCTGTCCTGCTTCTTCAAGTCTGTCAAAGTATGCTTTAACAACTGCATCTAATGTTTCATCAGCTTCATGTATCTCATTTACTTCAATCCGAGGATAAGATGTAACTTGCAATTTTGCAATATCAAGTGCAAGTTGTGAAATATTAAAAATATTATCAATATCATCATCATTAATCACTGACATACCTGTTATATTTCTTATAGTTTTTTCAATAGCATTATCTTTTCCTTTCAATTCTTTATAAGAAGTTGCAGTGAAATCTAAAGGTATTTGATTGATAAATCTGAATATTTTTTCGTCAGTTTGTGAATTATTCAATAAATCTGCACGACTTGGTCCGTAAATTATTTTTATCATATTAAAATTTTTGAAACATTGTTCAAAAGTAACTTTGCCATATTTATTCAGAGTTATTGGCTTATAAATTTCATCAGGTGTTCGTTCTCCATTAATTAATTGTTGTAAAATACTATTAGGTAAACCATCTTCAACTTCAATAGCAAAAAATAACGAATAATTAATAGCTCTTTGAAGAATTTCTTCTGGACTTCCATCAAGGTATCTACGTGTATAAGATGCCTTTGTTTCGTTCGGAATATTAAAAATATTTAATTTATCTAATTCTTTATACAAACTTGATCCGTTATAGTATAAATCATTAACTATTGCTATAAAATCTGGATCACAATTTTTAGGAAAATCTTCTCTTTTAGTGTTTGTATCAACATATATAGTAGTAGGTTTGTTATCTACATATGTTTGAATAACGTATAAACGCGATTTCCAAGGTGTTTTGCTTTGAGACATAAGTGCAAGATACTGACGCAATTGTGAATTTAACGAAGATTCTTTGATAGAAACAGTCATATCCGTATTAAAATCTTTGTATTTTGCAAGATTTGATTCTTTAATAGACATACTAAATTCCTCCTTTTTATCAAATATTATATGTTTTATTTTATGATGTTCTTAGGAAATCAACAATCATATCACATATGTAAAATTATCGTCGATATTTTACATATTGAGCAATAAAAATATTTATACTCATATTATCACAGAAAAAATAAAAAATAAATATTTAAATTTGTAAAAAAATATGATTATTTAAACAGTTAATTGTAAAATGAAATATATTTTATTTTTTAAATTTTTTTAAATTTTTTTAATGTTGTCTATGTAGCATAAATTTATTTTTTAAAATTGTATATATAATACATTTATTTTGATTAATTATTATTCATATAGTATAAATTTATTTTTTTAAAATATACATATAAGACAATTACTTAATTAATTTTTAAAATAAACTAAGTTTTTTTAAAAAATATAAAATAAATTCTGTATAATTTCTGATATAATATGATTGTGCACAAAGATATATTGTTAACAATATAAATAAAAAATTGTAGAGGGGTAGTAAAAATGAACAGAAAAAAAATTAACAAATTAATGTCCATACTGATAACTTCAGTATTATTTTCTATCAATGCTTTAGAATCCGTACATGCTATTGAAGACGTAACAAATTCTTACAAAAAACTAGGCGAAAAACAAGCACGAAACTTTATAGCTCAAAGAGTAATCCAAAAAATAAAAAATAAATTAATTGCAGTAGGTTTTTCAGCTCTAGCAGGTTATATATCATCTACACTTATGTCTGCACTACAAAATATTCTTGATCCTGGAACTGCACTAGCTAAATTATTAGATAAAAAAGATGGATTTGGTCAAAATGGATATATCGAAGTATAATAAAATCAGACAATATATTTCTACACTTGTTTTAATTATTTTTTATATATCTACTTGGGTTAAATTCTATACAAATATTATACCTACTTA
>JAISUA010000041.1 GCA_031272305.1 Clostridioides sp. | reverse complement strand
CTTAATTGCTAACAGGGCAGAGATCGCTGTTAGAATTATAAGAACTTGCAAAGAATTAGGTATTGATACTGTAGCAATATATTCTAAAGCAGACGAAGAATGTTTTCATAGATATTTAGCAGATCAATCTATTTGTGTAGGTCCTAGTAATATAAATAAAAGCTATAACAATATGGAAAACATAGTTTACCTTGCGAAAAAATTAAATTGTGATGCGATACATGCTGGATTTGGATTTCTTTCAGAAAATCCAGAATTTGCTTCTATGTGTGAAGAAAACGATATAATTTTCATAGGTCCTACATCTAAGCAAATGATACTTATGGGCGACAAAGCAAAAGCAAGAGAAACTATGATCAATTTAAATATACCTGTAATACCTGGTTCAAAAGGTATCTTAAAATCAAAGGAAGAAGCGTTTGAAATTGCTTCTCAAATCGGATATCCAGTGTTGATAAAAGCATCTAGTGGAGGCGGTGGAAAGGGAATGAGAGCAGTGTACAGTGCTGATGAACTTGAAAGTGCATTTGATATTGCAGCTGCAGAAGCTCTTGCTTTCTTTGGTGATGACCATCTTTATATGGAAAAATTCATAGAAAATCCAAGACATATTGAGGTGCAAGTGTTCGGCGATAAATTTGGAAATGCAATTCATTTTGGAAATAGAGATTGTTCTATGCAAAGAAGAAATCAAAAAATGATAGAAGAATCATTGAGTGAATATTTGGATGATGAAGAATCTAAAAAACTTCACAAAACAGCAGTTGATATTGTGAAAGCAATTGGTTATATAGGTGCAGGAACGGTTGAATTTGTAGTAGATAAAAATAGAAATTTTTATTTTATAGAAATGAACACAAGAATACAGGTTGAACATCCTGTAACAGAGATGATCACTGGAATAGATTTAATAAAATTACAAATAACTATTGCACAAGGTGAGCCAATTCCTTATAAACAAGAGGATATAGTATTTAGAGGTCATGCAATCGAATGTAGAATAAATGCTGAGAACCCAGAATTTAATTTTGCTCCTTCTCCAGGGAAAGTATTATCTATGAATGTTCCAGGAGGATTTGGTGTTAGATTTGATACTTTTGTGTATTCAGGCTATGTGATACCTCCAAATTATGATTCTATGATAGGAAAGTTGATTTGTTGGGGTGAAAATAGACAAGAATGTATAAATAGAATGAACAGAGCGTTAGATGAATTGATAATAGACGGTGTGAATAATACTATTGATTTCCAAAAACAGTTGATTAATTCAGAAGAATTTAGAAATGATGTACATCATACTAAATTTATCGAAAATGAATTTATGAGCGAAAAAATAAAAGAAGTAGAAGCATATAGCTAGAATAAATTTTAATTAAAAATTTAGTTCTCCTTGAAAGTGAAAACTAATGTTTTCTATTTATAAATAATTTTAAGAAAGGAAGTTTTAAATGATAGAAAAAATATTTCCTTCAAAAAAGAAGAAATATGCAACTGTATCTTTAAATGAAAAATTCAAAGACAACACTCTTAATGATGAATTTTGGTTGTTTTGTAAAAAGTGTAACAAAAAAGTTTTTAAAAAAGATATAGAAGATAATTTAAATGTGTGTCCAAATTGCAACACACATTTTAAGTTAAGTGCTAGAAATAGAATAAAAATAACTATAGATAATGGAACATTTGTAGAATTAAATAAAGACGCTGAATTTAGAGATCCATTAAATTTTCCTGGATACAAGGAAAAACATCACTCTTATATACAAAAAACTGGTGAATCAGAAGCTGTTATCACAGGATATGGAAGATTAAATGGTATAAAAATAGCTCTAGCAGTTATGAACCCTGATTTTATGATGGGAAGTATGGGTGGAGTAGTAGGTGATAAGATAGCATTTATAATGGAATATGCGGCAGAGAACAATTTGCCTATGATAATTTTCACAGCATCCGGTGGTGCTAGAATGCAGGAAGGAATGGTTTCTCTTATGCAAATGGCTAAAACATCTCAAGCTATTGCGAAGTTAGAAGAAAAATCACTTCCATACATTTCTATTCTTACTGATCCTACAACAGGTGGAGTAACAGCGAGTTTTGCAATGCTTGGAGATATAGTAATATCTGAGCCAAACGCTTTGATTGGTTTTGCAGGAAGAAGAGTAATAGAACAAACAATAAAGCAAAACCTTCCAGAGAATTTTCAAACATCAGAATTTCTCATTGAACATGGTTTTTTAGATATGATAGTAGAACGAAAAAACATGAAAGAAACACTTTATAAAATATTAAGTCTACACAAATAAATATAAATATTAAGTTGTAATAAAAGATATAAATTTAGAATAAGTGAAAAACTTCGTTTTTCTTCATATACGCTTCTCATAATAAATATTTATAAAAAAGGAGGTTCAAAATTGCAGACAAGAGAAGATAATCAGATTTCTATAGAAACTGAAGAAAGACAAATTTCTATAGAAACTTTGGAAAATAATATAAGACAATTAGAAGATATTTCAAAGACAAGTAAGATAGATTTGAGCGATAAAATAAAAACTTTGAAACAAAAACTAGATACTTTGAAATATGAATCTTATATAAAATCTACTCCTTATGATAGAGTAGTCATAAGCAGAGATAAAGATAGACCTACTACTGTAGATTATATAGATAAAATCTGTTCTATGTTTATTGAATTTCATGGTGATAGATTTTTTGGAGATGATCCTTCGATAGTTGGAGGAATTGGAAAAATAGATAGCAATAATGTTACAATAATAGGTCATCAAAAAGGTCACGACACTATGGATAAAATAAGAAGAAATTTCGGAATGCCTCATCCAGAAGGATATAGAAAAGCTCTTAGACTTATGAAACAAGCTGAAAAGTTCAATAGACCAATCATAACTTTTATAGATACATCTGGAGCATACTGTGGAATAGAGGCAGAGGAGAGGGGACAAGGAGAAGCTATAGGCAGAAATCTCCTTGAAATGAGCAAGTTAACTGTTCCTATTATAACTATAGTAATAGGAGAAGGAGGAAGTGGAGGAGCACTTGGTATAGGAGTGTCAAACGATATAGCTATGCTTGAGAACTCCGTATACTCTGTCATATCTCCTGAAGGACTTTCAAGTATTCTTTTTAAAGATTCTAGTAAATCAAAAGAGGCTTGCGATGCTATGAAACTTACAAGCAAAGATTTATTAAAACTTGGAATTATAGATAAAATAATAGACGAACCACTTGGAGCAGCACAAAAAAACTTAGATAAAGTATCAAGTGATATTAAAGAATACATCATAGAAAGAATAAATTATTACAAAAAATTTTCATCTAAAGATATACAGAGTTTAAGATATGATAAATATAGAAATATAGGTCGATATTTTTAATAAAAATGAATTTATTAGATTTATTTGTTGAAATTTGTTTTTCGAAAAAAATTATTTTAAAAAGGATATAAACTTAAAAAATAGAATTTAAATATTATGAGAAAATGAAAAAACAAATAAATTACTTGGTTCGAAGTTATGAAAGCTTCGCTTTCAATTGTAATGCACTTCTCATAATAAGTATGAAATGTTTTTTTATTTTATTTATTATCTAGTTATCTAGAATATTCTTTATTAAGAATTGTAATTATTTATGAAAAGGGGTTGTTAAAATGGAAGTATTAAAGGTCTCAACAAGTTCCAATCCAAATTCTGTAGCAGGAGCTATAGCTGGAGTATTAAGAGAAAAAGGGGAAGCTGAAATTCAAGCAATAGGTGCTGGAGCACTTAATCAAGCTGTCAAAGCAGTAGCAATAACTAGGGGATTTGTAACACCAAGTGGTATTGATTTAGTTTGTGTCCCTGCATTCACAGAAATAGACATAGACGGAAGCAAAAAAACAGGAATAAAATTGATTCTAGAATGTAGATAGAAAATTGCTAGAATCTAAAAAACATGACTACAATGTAGACATTCAAAACAGAATTAAAAAATTAAAATGATATAAAATGCGTATGCATATTAAAAGACTTATATATAAGAAAGAATTTATAATTTATATTTTATAAGCTAATATATAAGTCTTTATATTTAAAAATCCTTTGAATGATAAAAACAATCATCAAAGGATTTTTTTCTTATATATAATATATAAAATAATTAGATATACAAAACGATTATAAAAACATATAAAACAATTAAAAAAATCTATGTAAAATACACATATCAACTAAAAGAGTATAAAACATAACTATTCTTTAAATGTATATTTAGGGAAAAGTTATGAATATAATAGACCAAACATCAAAAATACGTCAGAAATTTTAATGTATACTTATTTTAACTTACATTTATAAATAACATAAAAAATCTTTTTTACTTTTTCCTTTAGTCTATTTCTATTTTTATAAATCTAATATTCTTTAGTTAATTTGTTTAATTGTTATTTCTATAAATAATTTTCTTTTTTTAAAAATAGTATTTTTATTTGATAAAGCTATAAAATCAGCCACATACAGTTTTTATAGCCTTTTATAGCTTTATGAATATTTTTTTCTTATACATTATCATAGCTATAATAAGCCATACAAACATATATAAAACCGAAAATGCTAAAGAATCCCATCTCGTACCTATAATCGGCGTAATGTATGTAAATGTAATGTTTTCAACCAACTGAATTTGAGAAACTCCATCCACACTTGATGTAACTACGTTACTCCAAAATTTTATTCCAAGTATTTCCAAAGTCATATATATTAATATCGGATTGCAACCAAAAGCTATTATAGGCTCTAATGCTTTATATTTATTTTTTATATCACATATAAAATAAAATATTCCTATAGAAACTGCATATAACCCATTCATAAACAATATATACGAACTTGACCATAATCTTTTGTTATATGGAAAATATGTATCAAAAATCTTTGAAAA
>JAISUA010000019.1 GCA_031272305.1 Clostridioides sp. | reverse complement strand
CCTTGGACGGAACGTTTATACAAAACAATGACGGTGAAGATATAGTAGTCACTACAGGTGAAGATGATGTTACAACTTCTACAATAGAAGAAGGTTGGGGAATGTTCACGGCTATACCTATTGATCCAACTCAAGCTAACAAATTCTACCTTGTAGAAACAAAAGCACCAGATGGATATATCAGAAGAGAGAGCGTGATAGAAGTGACTTTAGCAAAAGGAACTAACAAAGCGAACTTCACTATAGACAACCAAAAGATAGGTGACCCTCCACTTGATGAAGAAAAACCAAACTTCTTACTACCAGCACCAGGTGGTATAGGTTCAATAGTATTCTGGGCAGTGGGAGCAGGACTAATCTCAATAGCATTATGGTTGTTATATTCACAAAGAAAAAAACAACAAAGTGAAAAATATTGATACTGTTATTAAATTTATACAAAATGAAATAAAAATAAAATATTTTATATTAAAATAAAAAAATGATGTATAATTTAAGCAAATAAGCAAATAAGCAAATAAGTAAATAAGTAAATAAGTAAATAAGTAAATAACCAGACAACAAAATATAATAAAACAAACAATAAAATCAAAATAAGAATAAAAAAATAACACAAATAATAACACAAGCAATACCAACAAACAACAAAATCGAAATAAGAATAAAAAATAATAATGACAAACAACAACACAAATAAACAGTAAAACAACAAACAACAAACAGTAACAACAAATAACAATAATGAATAATAAACAACAAACAATACACAAAGTAACATGCAACAAAATAAGCATCTCTAATTGAATAAAATTTTACAAACGTATAAAGGAAGAGAAAACTTCAACTTTCTTTATACGTTTGTGTACATAAAATTGAGATATAAAATTTATCTGAGAAAGGGGGATTTGTTTGGCAAATCACACATCCAAAAACACGATACCAATTTTAAGTATCATCTTAACAATCTTAGGAATAGCAATCATTTCCTATCCGACGATCAGCAATATATTCAACTCTAGGCAAATGGTCACAGAAATCAACGTATATAGTGACACAATAAGCACTATGAGTAAGTCGCAAATAGAAAAAGAATGGCAAAAAGCTGTCGATTACAATAATAGCCTTATGGGCAATCCAGTCAAAGACCCGTTTGTTCCTGGAAGTGGAGTAGCACTTCCTCAAAACTATATGGAAGTGTTAGACATAGATGGAATCATGGGATATATAGAGATTCCGAAGATAAACATAGAGATACCTATTTTTCATGGAACAAGCGAAGAAGTACTAAAAAAAGGTGTAGGTCACTTGGAAGGAAGTGCACTTCCAATAGGTGGAGATGGGACTCATGCACTTCTTTCAGGTCATACAGGACTTCCAGAGGCGAAACTTTTCACAGATTTGACGAAATTGCAAAATGGCGATAAATTTATCATAAAAGTTTTGGATCGAAAGATAGCTTACAAAGTATGCAGAATAGATGTAGTCAAACCTGAGGACATATCAAGATTGTCAGCAGTCAAAGGAAAAGACTATGTAACTTTGATTACATGTACGCCTTATGGAATCAACTCACATCGTCTGCTTGTTCGTGGAGAAAGAGTATACGAAATATCAGATATGATAGAAATAGTCAAAAAAAATTCATATATAATTGTGACAGTGCTTATCATCTCAACAAATGGAATGCTATTATGGATAGTGGGATATTATAGAAACAGAAACAAAAGAATTAGAGAAACAGAATAACTTGAGTTATAGTAGAGAAGAAACTTAGAGAACAAAAACAGAGAAAATAAAAAATGATGATAGTTCAATTTGTTATTGCAATTTAGGTAAATAAAATAAAATAAATATAATAACGACCTTACGAAGAAAAGAGAGTGATTTTGATTGAGGAAACTATTTAGACGGATCGCATGGTATATACTTATTGCAGGTTTGTTGATACTTTTAACACCATACATGACAGATATATTCTACAGATTGGAAGTACAAAACAAATACGAAGATTTTGAAGTGAGGGTATCAAATGGAAAGATAAGTAAAAATACAAGTTCCAAGCAAGCTCAAACATCTGACGTAAACAATCAAAGCAACACAAATAATCAATCTGAAAAAAATCAAGGAAAATCAAGTACTGAAGAACAGACTTTATGGAGAAATGATGCTATTATCTCTCAAGAAAAGATAGAAGATTTGTATCAGAAACTCGTAAAAGAGAACGAATCACTTTTCAAAAACGGTCAAAGTACACTTCAAGATCCATTTTCTTATCAAAATTCAGACGTAGACTTGAGTCAGTATGGTCTGAAGGATAATCTGATTGCTTTTATTGAGATTCCAAAGATAGATGTCAAACTACCTCTATATCTTGGTGCGAATACATATAATATGAAACTTGGAGCAGTGCATTTGACGAATACATCATATCCAATAGGTGGAAACAATACGAATTCTGTCATAGCAGCACATAGAGGATATAGTAGGACAGCTATGTTTAGAAATTTAGATAGATTAAAAACAGGTGATAGAGTATATATCGAAAATTTTAGAGAAACGCTTGCATATAGAGTGGAAAATTGCGAAGTAATACTTCCAACAGACGTATCTAAACTTTTGATCGAAGAAGATGAAGATATGATTACACTTATCACTTGTCATCCATACAGAAAAAGCACGCATAGACTAGCTATATTTTGCAAGAGAGTATATGTAGACGACCTAGGAAGTCTAAATGAAGCAAGCAATGATTCTCAAACAAATGCTATAGTAGGTAGTACAACTGAGAAAAACACATCTAATACAGAAGGGAGTGCATTTAAAATTAGTGGAATATTATCTGTAATGAGCGAGCAAAAGACACTTTGGCAAAAAATCAAGTTCATATTGAGCATCATACTATTGATAGTATTTTTGATAGGTATAGTATATTCAGTTATAGTACTTGCAAAGCGAGGAAACGAAATGACACATAACAGAGATTATAGTAGACAATCGAATATATTGACAAATGAGGAAAAACAAAACTGGAAAAATAAATCAGTAGATGAAGGCAAAGCGTATATGGAATTAAATTCAAAAGTACCTGTATCGGAAAAAATGGCTACAATAAGGCTGATAAATCCACCTTACAGTGATTTCATCATAGAAGTAGAATACAAACTCAAAGATAATGGACAAATATTGTACAAAACGGAAAAATTAAATCCTGGTACAATCGTAAATACAGCCTATTTTGACTGCAACCTTCAAAAAGGAATATACAACGCAACAGCAGAGTATAAATTCTACGATGGAACAATGAAGCTACAAGCAACACAAACAAAAGATATAGAAATAGAAATAAAGTAGGAATGAAATAAAATAAAGTAAAAGTAAAATAAAATAAAGTAAAAGTGAAAGTTAAATAAACCAGAAATACAATAAAGTAGAATTTAATATAGAAATAAAACATAAACAAAAAATACGAAAGGAGAAATATAAGTTTGGATTTTAAATTATTGATCGTAGTATGGGCGGTGGGAACATTAGTTGCATTGATACTATTATTTTTAAATAGACGTTCGCTTTTTATGAGTATAGCAAGTATTGTAAGTGCAAATTTAGCGTGTTTCTTAGGATATCAATTTTTGTATCCATATTTCGAAGGAGTCAGACTAAAAGAACTTTATATGAACCTTCTAATGTTCATATTCATACCAATAGGAGTGTATTTACTATCATTCTCAATATATTTGTTAGTCAAAAAAATAAAAGGTGGAGTGCAGAATATAAAAGAAAAAAATAAAGAGTAAAAAGTAAAAAGTAAAAACAAAAAAGTAAGAAGAAAAATCATAAAGAAAAATAAATGGTAAAAATAAAAAATCATAAGTATTTATATTATTAAAATTCATGAAGATACAATCTAAGAGGTTATGAATGTTGTTTATAAGATTTAATTTGAGATTTACGAATTGAAAATGTAAACTTTTCAAAAAAAACAACATCACAGCCTCTTTTTTATTGAACAAACAATTATGTTTGAGGTTTTAATAATAACTAACCTTTTACTGAACAAACAATTATGTTTGAGGTTTTAATGATAACTAACCTTTTACTGAATAAATAATTACATTTGATATTTTATATAATGCCTATTGTTTTGCTGAAAAAATAATTATATTTGTTATTTTATACAATAGAATTGAGCTTTTAATTTTCCATAAACTCAAAATGTATCTTAAAACAAAAATACTGTTATTTTAGAAGTAAAAAATAGACTTTAAATCATAAATTTTAAAAAGGCTAAATATTTTTTTATTTTTTGAATTAATAACAAAAATATACTGGTGTTTTTTACAATAAAGTATACGTTTAGAACTATTAATTTGTTACAGCTTAAAAATAGAAAAACAAATTTAATGTATTTCGAATTAATATTTAGGTTAATTTAGGTCGAAAACAGGTTAATTTAAGCAAGGCGATTGCAATTGTTTGAATAATGTTAGATAATAAGGTATAAATTAATTTGTATGTATAAATCGCTGATGTGTATCAAAAAAATAAACAAAAAAGTTTTTTCAAAAAGTTATGTTTTCTTATATATAAAAAATGACATGAATATATTGTGGAAAACATTTTTAGAAAAAGGAAAGAAAAAAGAACAGCTGTTGCAATAGAAATTTGACTGATATTATTGATATTGCAATGACTCTCTTGTTGATTAGAGGTGATTATAGTGAAAATAAAGAAGTTGAAGATTATACAAAGAATGATTATTGTGCTTTTTATATTTTCACAAACTTGTAACACAAATTCGTTTGCATTAGACAGGTTATCAGAAATAAATGGAGATGATAAATACGAATTTAGCAATAATATTGCTACACAAATTATGCAAAATACAAACTCAGAGAAAGCAATAATTGTGAATACAGACAAAAGTATAGCAGATTCTCTAAGTGCAAGTGCTTTATCTGGAGTTTTACAAGCACCTATTTTTATGACGAGTAAAGATTCAATAAAAAGTTCTACTATTGAACAATTGAAAAGTTTTAAAACAATTTATATTTTAGGGAGAGAAAAAAGCATTAGCGATTCTGTAGAGAAAGATTTAAAAAAACGAGGATTCAAAGTGATACGTTTGGGAGGGAGTGATAGGATAGAAACAAGTTTGGCAGTGTATAGTGAGATTTCGAAATATGTAGACATTGATTCTGTTGCACTTGTAAACGCTTACAAAGGTGAGGCTGATGCTGTAAGCATGTCTCCAGTATCTGCTAGGGATTCTGTACCAATAGTTCTAACAGATGGTCAAAGTTCTCCTGTAAGTACTTCTAACAAGAATGTTTATGTTATAGGTGGAGATTCTGTGATGAATGTGGATGTATCAAATGCCAAAAAAACAGTTTCGTTTAAAGGACTAGACCGTTACAATACGAATAATTTAGTGTTTAATGAATTTTATAAAGGAGTAAAGAAAACTTATATAACCGATGGAACAGAGCTTGAAAGAGCAATGTCAGCTCCTCTTTTAGCGAAGGATCATGGTTTAGTACTAGTCTCAAAAAACTCAGATAAAAGTTTGTTGAAAGGAATAGGAGAAATTATTTCTATGGGTAACATTGATAATGAAACTATAGTGGATTGTATCAATGTTGCAAACAGTAATTTTGATATGACTTCAGCTAAAAACGTAGATGAGTTTGTTGATTTTCAAGAAAAGGTTTTGATGCTAGTAAATAAAGAAAGAGTAAGCAGAGGTATAAAAGAACTTGAACCAGATGAAATGTTGTCGATAGTAGCGACTATTAAATCGGCAGATATGGCTCAAAAAAATTATTTTTCGCATCAATCACCAACATATGGTACACCATATCAATTATTAGATATGTTAGGAGTGAAATATTATTTCGCTGGTGAAAATATTGCGTATGGTCAGAAGACTCCAGAAGCAGTTGTGAAGGCTTGGATGAATTCTGAGAGCCATAAAAGAAATATTTTGAATGAAAAATACACCAAATTAGGTGTAGGAATAGCTGTTAATAATGATGGAAGAATATATTGGACACAAGAATTTATAGGATAAAATTTGAAAATAAAGCTCTCTGAACTAGTAGCTGATTATAAAAGTTTATAATGAAAATTAGAATTTATATATCGGATTTTTTCAATACTTCCATCTGTTTTCGTCTTTAGATTTATTTAAAGAGAATGTAAATCTAAAAAAAGAATTTTTTTAT
>JAISUA010000012.1 GCA_031272305.1 Clostridioides sp. | reverse complement strand
GAAGGAATATTCATTCTGTTGTTGATTTTTATTGTGAGTGTCATTTTAAATATTTTATATAAAATAAAGAAATAAAAGAAAAAAGAATGTAGAGTAAAATTTTTATGAACGTTTTAATTTGTAAATCTTTTAAAAAGTATAGAAATATAGTAAATAAAAAAGATTATACAAAAATATCGACAATTTGTTAAAGAAAAATTTGTAACTTATAAATAAAATTCAAAAATAGCGATACAAAATGAAAGAGCAGATAAAAATTATTTAGAATTTTCATCTGCCCTTTTATTTTGTATTCAAATATTGATAAGTATTATTATGAGAAGTTCCTATAAGTCTTATTTATGAGAAGAATTTTTTATTCTTGATTGCAGTTTTGTTTTACTATTTCAACTATATCCATATATTTTTTCATAATATACTCATAATTTTTCTTGTGATGTGGCAAAGTGCAATTAGAACAATCCTTGATTCCACCAGCGACGAATCTAGGATTGCCTCCACATTTATCTCCTAGAGCATAGAGAGGACAGTAGCAAAACAAACAATTAAATTCATCTTCATTTTCAAATTTATGGCATGGAAAATACTCGCATTTCTTGTGACAAAAAAATTTAAAATTATCACTCATAATTTTTCACCTCGTTTTATAATAGATTCAAATCTTGTATTTATTTTCAATATTGTGTGGATAAAATGTAATATTTATGATAAATTAATTATACTAAAGTATTTTTGAATTTACTACATATAATATTAGTTAGGGAAAACTTTGTTTTCAATAGATATTTAAAATTTCTTAAAGCGTTTACAAAATGTTTACGCAAAATATTTTACAATAGAAAAATATCGTATTGATTTAAGTAGATTACGATACATTAGAATAAATAGTTTAAGAAAGGATTTTTTATGGAAAATACATTTGAAAAGGAAATTGAAAGAGCTCTGCTTGTTGGACTTAATATAACTACAAATTTAAAGAAAAATGATGATATAGATATAAATGATTCTATGAATGAACTTGAAGAATTAGCAAAGGCTGCAGGAGCAGAAGTTGTAGGAAGTGTTATTCAAAATAAATTGTCTGTAGATGTCACTTATTATATTGGAAAAGGAAAAGTAGAAGAAATAAAGGAGCAAGCTGAAATTCTTGAAGCTACAATCATTATTTTCAATGATGAACTTTCTGGTTCTCAACTTAGAAATATAGAACAGCTTATAGGCAAAAAAGTAATTGACAGAACAACTTTGATATTAGATATTTTTGCTCAAAGAGCAATAAGTAAAGAAGGTAAACTTCAAGTTGAACTTGCACAATTAAGATATAGATTGCCAAGGTTGACAGGTTTAGGTGCTCAAATGAGTAGAACTGGTGCAGGTATAGGTACGAGAGGACCTGGTGAACAGAAATTAGAAGTAGACAGAAGACATATTTTAAGAAGACAGGATGATATAAGAAGAGAACTTAAATTAATCAAAAAAAATAGGGAAACTCAAAGAGTGCAAAGAAAGAAAACTGATATTCCAATAGTTGCACTTGTAGGCTATACAAATGCAGGGAAATCATCTCTTTTGAATCAATTGATAAAAACACATAAAGACTACAGCACAGAAAAAGAAGTCTTTGAAAAAAATATGCTTTTTGCTACTCTTGATGTTACGTTGAGAAAGGCGACACTTCCAAATAAAAAAGAATTCCTAGTTGTCGATACTGTTGGATTTGTTAGCAAACTTCCACATGATCTTATAGAGGCGTTCAAAGCTACTCTCGAAGAAGTGAAGTATGCTGACTTGATTCTTCATGTAGTTGACGCTACAAATGAAAGTTTTGAGATTCAAAAAAAGACAACAGAATCTGTTCTAAAAGAATTGGATTTAGAAGAAAAGAGGCAAATAATGGTTTACAATAAAGTCGACAAATTAGAACTAGACATATATCCAAAAAATAGAGATGATTTAGTCTATATTTCTGCGACTCAAGGAATAAATATAGATAAATTGCTAAAGATGATTCAAGAAGCAGTTTGTGCAGACACATATCCTGTGGAATTATTACTTCCATATGATAAAGGAGGAGTTTTTAGCGATTTAAAGAATAATTATAGAATAGACAATTTTGAATATGTGGACAATGGAATAAAAGTAAAGGTAGAATTAAATGGAAAAGATTATAACATACTAAAAGAATATATGATTTAATATTGATAGATATTCAGTCTTTACTGTAGTGAACTCTAGCATACGAAAAGAATATTGTATAACATTAATTTTCTTAATAATATAATGAATTTTAATTTTGCAATTTATATATCATGAATTGTTCAAAAAAATACTGAACCTATATAGACACAAAAATAAGGCTTTCTCTGAGGAACGCTATATCTTTTAACTATAGCCTACTAGAAAGCCTAATTTTTTAGGGTGGTCACTAGGACCTACGAATGAATAGCTATATATTTAGCGATAGATATATTAGAAAGCCTTACGATTTATATATTTTATTTACTTGTTAAGGTTCACATTTGACATCAAAACAACACTTTCAACATGTGCTGTAGAAGGGAACATATCCATACATCTAACTTTTTTGACCATATAACCATATTCTTTGAACAGTTCTAAATCTTCGACCATAGTTTTTGGATTGCAAGAAACGTACACAATCTCACTCGCTTCGAATCCGCAGATATCTTTTATAGCATCTTTATGAATTCCAGGTCTAGGTGGATCTACTATTATCAAATCTGCTTTTTCATTTAAATTTTTAACTTCTTCTTTAACATCGCCAGCAATAAATTTACAATTGTTCAGTCCATTCATCTTAGCGTTTTCATTTGCAACACGAACTGCTTCTTCGACAATTTCTATACCGTAAACTTTCTTAGCTTTATCAGCGACAATTTGTCCTATAGAGCCAGTACCACTATAAAGGTCAAAAATTACTTTGTTATTTAATGAGTTTTTTTCTTCGTTCTTCAATGTATTTCTTTCTTCGCTATTTAATATATTTTTTTCTTCTATAAATTTTTTTACAATAGAATACAGTTTTTCAGCACCATTTGTATTTGTTTGAAAAAATGAAAATGGAGATATTTTAAACTTAAGTCCTAGAATTTCTTCATAAATATAATCTCTTCCATCAAGAATAAGAAGTTCATCACAATTAACTGCATCCGCAAGTCCATCGTTTATTGTATGAAGTAGACTTACCAAATTTCCTTCAAAATTTATCTTTTTAATTTCGGAAATATAGGCTTCAAGAACATCAGCTTCATTTTGTTCAGATATATAAGTTTCAAGAACATCACCTTCATTTTGTTCAAAATTTGAAGTAGTCACTAGATTGATCATTATTTCGCCTGTTTTTATTCCTTTTCTAATAACAAGATTTCTAAGATATCCACTGTGATTATTTAGTCTATAATGAGAAATCTGTCTTTTACCAAAAAATTCTACTGTTGTTTTCAATATTTTTTCGAAATCTTTGTCTACAATCATACAGTTATCAGCAGTCAAAATATCAATATGTCTTCCTTTTTTATGAAGTCCAAGTGTAAGAGGACCATCTTTTTTTTCATTTCCGAAAGTGTATTCCATTTTATTTCTATAGAAATATTCATTTGGACTTCCTTGTATCCCTTGGAAATCATAATCTCCAAAATCATGTTTACTAAATAATTCTTTTATTTGAGATTCCTTTATTTCTAATTGTTTTTGATATGGAACCGATAACATTGAACATCCTCCACATTCTCCGAAATGAGGACAGACTTTACTTGTTTCAAGTGGTGATTTCTCTAGTACTTCTTGTAATTTTACTTCTGCTTTTCCTTTTCTTATCTTTTGGACAAATCCTTTTACCTTTTGACCTGTGATTCCACCTTTCATTTTCACAGTTCTATCATCTACGATAGTTGATGTAGTTCCTCCAAATTCCATTTTGCCTATTTCAAATTCTATAATATCTTTCTTCTTCACGTTTTACCTCCAATTTGTATGCTATCAGTTTTGACAATAGTTATGTTCTGTTGCAGATATTTTAACTATTTAGATTTAATTTATAATACTTATCTCATTAGCTCTTATTTAAGTGATGATAAGTCGTATTCTGTATTATTTATAATTATTTTTTATATTTCAAGATACTTAACTTCTTCAGCTGAAAGTTCTCTGTATTCTCCTAAATTCAATGATTTATCAAGTTCTAATTTTCCCATTGAAATTCGTTTTAAATAAATTACTTTTTTACCTACACTTTCGAACATTCTCTTAACCTGATGAAATTTTCCTTCACGAATTGTAAGTTCTATTTCAGAAACATAACTTATACTTTCGATATTCGTTTTTATTTCGTTGTCATTTTCTAATTCAGTATTATTTTTTTCGTTTATAGATATTGTTATTTTGTTATTGATTTTTTCGTTTATAGATGTTGTAATTTTGCTATCAATTTTTTCTTCATCTACTACTGTTTCATTATTAATTTTTATTTTATCAAAAAGTTCAATTTTTTTATTAGTATTAATTAAATCAAATTCTTCTGATATGTTTAATATTTTAAGTTCTGAAGACATTGTTTTATATCCATCATCTAGAGTTACGCCTTGTCTAAATTTTTCAATATCTTCATGATCGACTTTTCCCAACACTTTCGCATAGTATGTTTTATCAATATGTTTTTTTGGTGACAAAATTCTATGAGCAAGTTGTCCGTCATTTGTCAAAACGAGTAATCCTTCTGTGTCTTTATCCAATCTTCCAACTGGAAATGGTTCGAATATTAAATAATTTTTATCTATTAAATCCAAAACTATTTTATCTTTTTCATCAGTTGTTGCAGAAATGTAACCAGAAGGTTTATTGAGCATAAGGTATATAAATTCTCTGTAAATTACCTTTTCGCCATTTATATAAATATTATCTAATTCAGGATTGACCAAGAGAGCAACATCAGTTACTAATTTTAAATTAGATACATAATTTTCAGATGAATTTTTTTTAATATCTGATTTAGATATATAATTTTCAGATAAAATTTTTTTATTTGCTGACATATTAATTTCATTTTTAAATAAAGTATCTTGATTCTCTAAATTATTTCCATTAAATTCAACTGTTACTATGTTTTCTTTCAAAAATTTTTTCATTTCACGTCTACTAGCATATCCTAAATTAGATATGATTTTATCTATTCGTTGTTTCTTTTTTTGTTTTGTAGCAGTTTTTTTATTATTTGACATCTAAAATCTCCTTTATTATCGACATCCAAATTAGCCTTTTTTATTTGATGTCAACTATCTTCATTTCTATAAAAATTTGATTATTTCTTGAAGTATTTCACAATAATTCATATATATCAAATATATCAAACATATCAAAAAATCCCAAGACAAATTATGAAATAAATTATCAGTCTTAGGATTTTTATTGATTTTATTTTAAAGATTTTATTTGAAGTTTATTTCTTTTATAAACTAAAATTTAGAAGCTTCTTCTTTTAGTATATCTGCTTTGTCTGTTTTTTCCCAAGGAAGTTCTACATCAGTTCTTCCAAAGTGACCGTATGCAGCTATTTTTTTGTATATTGGTTGTTTTAAGTTTAGAT
>JAISUA010000273.1 GCA_031272305.1 Clostridioides sp. | reverse complement strand
ATTTCAAATATTTTTATTGTATTGCAAATATTTTTGATGCGTTAAATAAAACATTTTGTATTATATTGACATTTTTCATTCGAAAATGTATACTTTAATAAAATCATAAAAATTTGGTGAGTTTTTTTTATAAGAACAAAATTTTTATTTCAATTTAAACTTTTTATTACTTTAATTTTGTTCAAAATCTGAAAATGATTATTAAAAACAGGGGGGAAATTTTATAATGAGAATGCAAATTGGCAAATATATCAAATACAAACGTCTAAGCAAAAATATTACTCAAACAGAATTATGTACTGGAATATGTAGCATAAGTACACTCTCTAGGATTGAAGGTGGCAAAAATGTTCCAACTTTTTTTGTCAAGAAAGCAATCTTTGAAAAATTAGATATAGAAGATGATCCATTTATAATTTATGCTTCTAAATCTAGTCTGCTATTTCAAGAAAAGATAAATTCTATTACAACTTTGATATTGAAAAATAAATTTCAAGAAGCCAAAAATCAACTTGAAGAATTAAAAATTTTTGTTGATTCTGAAGTTCACTTGGAATTAAATGAATATAATTTAGTAGAACAAAGTATAAAAATAATCGAAATCATACTAAAAATTTACTTAGAAAAAGATGATTCTAAAATTACTCAAGATATATATTATGCTATTTCTCTAACAAATCAACTTGACGATTTTAATGAGAAAAGCATTTTGACATTTATAAATAAAATTCTGACATTTAACGAAATTATTTTGATATGTATCTACTTGTATTATGAACAGTCTTCTATAAGCAAAAAACAAAACTTGGAACTTGAATATAAACAAAATTTTATAACTAATAAACAACTTTTAGTAACTGAAAGTGAATTATATTTTGAAGATAATAATAAACAAAATTTTGTAACTGATAATAAAATGGAAGATAATAATAAAGAAGATTTTATAACTGATAATAAAATGGAAAATAGTAATTTTCATAACTTATATCTTTTACACAAGTTATATGACATTATAAAATCTCGTTATTCTTTAAGCGAACAAAAAAATAAATCTTTGCTTATTACTCAATATTTGATACTAAAAATAGAGCTTAAATACGAAGATTATGCAACTGCAATATCAATCTGTGACAATTGCTTTGACTTAACTCAAAAATATGGTTACACAATATTATCACCAAGGTTTCTATTTTTCAAAGCAATTGCACTCGACAAACTAAATTACGATAAAGAATATGTAAAGACATACGTAGAAAAAGCTTTAAGTGGATTTCAATTTCTAGACGATCAAACGTATATAAAAAAGGCTGAAAATTTTCTCAAAACTTTCAATGATTTTATCTAATATAACTCTTTTTTAAAATCTTTTTATTAGAAGTAAGTTATTTTTTTATGGTTCATTGTAAAATGAAATTGAACTAAAAAATCCATAGTGATTTATGTTATGATTAATTTACTGTCAAATAATAACAGAAAATCACTATGGATACTAACAATCCTATAACAAAACAAAGAAAAAATAAACATTTATAAAGTTGTTTACTTGATTATTTCTAGTACTTTTGATAGTGTTTCTCCTATTGGTTGTGATATTATTAGGTCTGCTTGTTCATCATAAGATGTTTTGGATTTATTTATAAGTACAAGGTTCTCTCCTCTAAAATAATCTATCAGTCCTGCTGCAGGATATACGCACAAAGAAGTTCCTCCTACTATCATCAAATCAGCATTTGCAATTGCATTTATTGATTTTGATATTATTTCACTGTCTAATGCCTCTTCATACATAACGACATCAGGTCTTACGATTCCTCCACATACTTCACATCTAGGCACACCCTTTTTACTGTTTTCATCTGAAAGTACATATTCCAAAGGATATTTCTTATGGCACACCATACAATATTGTCTAAAATTCGAACCATGAAGTTCAAGTACGTTTTCACTACCTGCCATTTGATGAAGTCCATCAATATTTTGAGTAATTACTGCTTTTAATATGTTTCTTTTCTCTAGTTCTGCAAGTGCAAAATGTGCTTTATTGGGTTTTGCATCAAGTGCTATAAGATTTTCTTTATAATATTTGAAGAAAAGCTCTGGTTTTCTCTCAAAAAAACTATAACTCAAAAGTTGTTCTGGAGAATATCCATATATTTGTTTGGCAGAGTAAAGTCCATTTTCTGATCTAAAATCGGGTATTCCACTTTCAGTAGACACTCCTGCTCCACCTAAAAACACAGCTTTCTTTGCGTTTTTTATCATATCTGCAAGCTGATATATACTTTTTTCTAGAGTCGAAATTTTTTCACTTTCTATATCTGAACATTTCTCTACTGAATTAAAATTATTATTTTCTAACTTATTATTTGATTCACACATATCAACAACATCCTTTCTCATAATAAGACTTATAGTAACTTGAAATAAAATCAAGGTAATAAGTCTAGTTATTCGAAGTGCGAAAACATACGTTTTCTATCATATGCACTTCTCATAATAAGACTTATAATAACTTGAAATAAAATCAAGGTAATAAGTCTTGATATTCGAACATAGATTTTCGTTTTTCAACGAAAATCTAGTTCTCATAATAAGACTTTCAAGAAGTTATCTTCGATAAAAAGTCGAAAGTCTAGTTATTCGAAGTGCGAAAACATACGTTTTCTATCATATGCACTTCTCATAATAAGACTTATAGGAACTTGAAATAAAATCAAGGTAATAAGTCTTGATATTCGAACATAGATTTTCGTTTTTCAACGAAAATCTAGTTCTCATAATAAGACTTTCAAGAAGTTATCTTCGATA
>JAISUA010000270.1 GCA_031272305.1 Clostridioides sp. | reverse complement strand
ATTTTTTCTTTTTTTGTATATGACGTAGAATAAAACGAAAAATGACCAGCATAATGTTTTTATTATTACTTTAATACGTGTTTTGTGAGCTTTAAATTGTTTTTTTATTATTACTTTACTACCTATTTTTTGAGCTTCAGAAGATTGTTTTTCTTCTGGTATAGCAGGGTCACCATTTTTTTGATTGACTATTTGTTCTACCTTATGTTTTGTGGCTACTTCTTCACCTGTAAAATTTATTTCTAGTATACTATCTCTTTTTACATATCCATCTGGAGCTTGTGTTTCTACTAAATAATATTTTTTACCTTCACTTATAGGAATGGCCGTAAACATACCCCAACCAACTTCAACATCTTCTGTTTTTGGGTTGTCACCTGTTGTCACTTCTATATCAACACCAAAATAATCTTTAAGATATTTTCCAGACTTAGCATTTTCTTTTGAATCTGCTATCTTAAATTTTGCACCCGCTAAAGGTGTATTTATATCAGCATTTACAGTTCCCGCAACTGCTTTGTATTTATTTATTTCTAGACCAGCAAGATGTAGTTTTGGTTGTTCTTTTTGTTCTACCATCTTTTGTGGCTCAACTCTTCCTTTAGCATCCTTTATATCTAATGTTGCACCATTATCAATTACTGATATAGCATTATTCTTTGATACAATTTGGGCATTTGTACCACCTGTGGCCTTATCATTTAATTCCAATGTAAATGTTATTTGTATAGCAATTTTTTTCTGTTTATTGCCAATGATAGATAATACTTTGTCAACACCATCACGTGTCAAAGTCCATTTCAATATAGAACTTTTATCCAATTCTTCAGCATCAGAAAATACCAAATCTTTACCATCTTTGATACCAAGTTTTTCTTTTGAATTCGATCCTTCCACTGACAAATAAGCACTATCGTTATTTATAAAAGTAAAACGTTTGTCTATATGGTCGGTAAAAACAAATTCAATATAATTATTGTCGTTTTTCAATTTTATTTTGCTTGGATCTATCACACCTGTGATCGTATATTGAACTTGATCATCTACATTTAAATACTTGTTTGCTTTTGATGGATCTGTAAATTCCTTGGTAATTGGTGTACTATAATTTATTGATTTGTTAGTATTAGTGAGCGTTTTGCTACCTTTTGTGTTCAAACCTGATAAATTAGTTTTTCCTGCTGCTTCTATGTTCAGTGTTGAAACCATACTACAAATTACTAATGCTAAAATACATAGAATAGATATGCTCTTAACAACATTTTTGTTCCTTGAAATCATTTTCTTGTTTAAAACCTTCTCATTCCTTGAAGCCATTTTGCTCTTTAAAATACTTTTTCCCATTAAAATTCCCCACCCCTAATTTAAATAATTATTTTTAATAATATTTTAACATATCAATACAAAGAAAACAATTTCTTTAACTTTCAAAAAAGTAAATATAAATTTCGAAACTTAATTTGCTACTGATTTAACTATTTTTATATATCATATTTATATAATATTCTTATAGCTTTTTTATAAGTAGTATATGTGAGTATGAATATTTAACATTATAATCCATTTTCATTTGTAGTTGATACAAGATTCTTACATATACTTTGCTCAAAATATTTTTATGACTTTTTATACTTCCTCTTTATTATTCTTTTTTCTATTCGATACTCCTTTAGCAAGCAAATATATTAAAAATGATATTATATAATATGCTATTGGCACGACTACGAACATAAATACATTCATACGCAAATTCTCAAGTCTTACTCCTTCCAGATATGGTGATACGAATTGATATCCAAAAAAACATGCTAAATTTACGCTGACAATACTTGATATTTCCATCCATAAAGAACGTCTATGCACAAACAATAACAACAACGCTACTATCGTACCTATTCCCCATATTATAAGCAACAATTTATAATCCAAATAATCTCCTCCTATAATTAAATTATCGTTTTATTTAAATATTATATGCCTTTGCTAGTGTAAAATATTTACCTAAATTTCAATAACAAATTAAACTACTCTTATTTTTAATTTACATTAAATTATATTTTTTAGTTTATATTAAATTTCACTTTTTAATTCACATCAAATTCCACGTCTTCACTATGTGTTGTTTGAAGTTTCATAGAGCTATTATAGAAATAATATATCACCTCAACTTTATGAATCCCTTTTGTAAGTTTAGTGTCTAGTTTGACTGTATTTAGAATAGTACCAGGATTTAGTGGTTTCGTTTTGTAGACTATTTTTTCATTTTCTTTTAATTTGAACTCTACCTCTACTATGAAATCACTGTAAGGTGGATTTACAAGTCTAAGTGTTGCTCCAGAATCAGACATCGACACTGGAATCTTAGAATTAATATCTATATACGCCTTTCCTTTCTCTACAGGTGTCATCTTCCAATCCTGTTTTTCGGCATCTGTCAGTACGTTAGGTTGAGTTGTATAATCTCTATTATGTGTCATATTATCAATTTTTTTGATTATAGAAACTACTGAATAGACTATTCCTGATATAAACATTAATAACAATAAAATAAATAATACCAATCTTATTTTTTCCCATATTGTCTTATGCTCACTTATTGAAGATAATACTTCGCTGATAGACCATCCTCTCCCTTCTGTATCTAAACCATTCTCTTGATTTTGATTTTTATTTTTATTATTAGTTTCTTGTATTTGATTTTTATTTTGACTATTGTTTGCAGTTTCTTTATTCTTTAAATTATCATTTGTATTCTTACTTGCAATCTTAATTAAATTATCACTTACATCAAAATTGCTTTCTGCCAAAGCTCTACTATCAAATACAACTCTCTTGCAATATACTGCTAGTCTGTGTGTATTTTTTCTATAAGGATGACAAGTTATAAGAGTAATCCTATCATCATTTGGAACAATCAAAAGCTTAGATACATCTGTTGGAAGTATCACTTCTTTTCTCTCTACCTCATACGCCAAAATCTCCATGAAATTTTTAACATATATTCTATCTCCTGTTTTTAGTTTGTCTAGATTTCGAAACATTGCAGTTCTGCTATATCCTCTGTGTGCTGCTATTACTGAATTTGTACTACTTCCTCCTATTGTGTAGGAAGTATTCGTCAAATGCACCGCTCCAAGTTTCATATTAGACTTGTTAGCTCCAAGATAAAGAGGTATTGTTACTTTTATTTTTGGAATATTTATAAATCCTAACAAATTCTTTTTCAAACCGTATTTAGTTAGATCTATGCTAGAACTTTGATATGAAAATGGATCTTTCAATGTTTTCTGTCCATTTGCAAACAAAATTTGGTTCTTTTTTTCTAAATCTTTATATAAGTCATTCAGCCTATCTATTTCTAGTTTAATTTCTTCATTTGTAATATTATTTTGTGTGTTATTTATGTTGCTAGATGTATTTGCGTTGTCGTTGCTACTATTGTTACTATTATTACTGTTCGATGTATTAGTATTAGTATTGTTATTAGTATTATTATTGTTGTTATTGTTGTTTCCATTTGTATTTTTTGTATTGCTTTGACTTGAATTTTTATCTTTATTTTTTTCAGATACTTCTTCTGTTTTTCGTGAAACTTTTTGACCTATATTACTTTGCTCTCCGTTTTGTTCTCCAACAAAATTTGAATTAAAATTCATGAGTTCACTTTGTACTTCATATCTGTAAAATACTTCTGAGCCATATGGAATCATAAGTATCATAATACCTGCTATTAAAAAATACCAAATAATTAGTTGTAGAGTTCTTCTCAAATAACGATCACACTCATTTCTTTTGTTTCGCTTTATTTTTTATATAACATGCCATCCAAATCAACATACAATTTGTAGATACAGCAAGCAATAAGACTATTAAGTTCGATTCTTTTTTTCTTATTTGCAAAATATTGTTCAGCTGATATATTCGTTCTCCACGAACTAGCAAACGATGTGAATTTATCCCATACGGTGTACAAGTAATCAGTGTGACGTAGTCTTTGCCTTTTTCAGCAGACAGTTTGGATATGTCTTTTGGCTCAACAACATCTATTCTGCAAACTTTGTAAGTCAACTTTTGGTCTAGCACTTTCAAAATAAACTTGTCATTGTATTTTAATTTCGTCAAATCTGTGAAAAGTTTCGCTTCAGGAAGACCAGTATGACCTGAAAGTAACGAATGTGTTCCTTTTCCACCAATAGGAAGAGCACTTCCTTCCAAGTGACCCACACCTTTTTCCAAAACTTCATCACTTGTACCATGAAATATAGGAAGATTGACCTCTATCTTTGGAATCTCTATGTATCCCATGATTCCTCCAATATCTAGCACCTCTGTGTAATTTTCAGGAAGAGAAACTCCACTTCCAGGTACAAAAGGGTCTTTGACTGGATTACCCATAAGTGAATTATTGTAATCAACTGCTTTCTGCCATTCTTTGTTTATTGTTTCTTTGTCCATTTTGTTTACGTTTTCAACATATACACTTATCTGTGAAACCATCTTTCTAGAGTTGAACCAATTGCTGAATGTCGGATATAAAATAACTGCTAACCCAGTCACTATTAAAACTATACTTATAGTTATGACAGTCTTTTTTCCTAATCGTGCTTTTTTTAGATTTCTCTTTTGTGACTTTCTACTTTGAGAATTTATTTTGTCATAATTTTCTTTGTGTATATTTATTTGGTTATAATCTTCTTTATCTTCATTCGTTTGCTTATATTCTTCTTTATGTTTATTTGTTTGGTTATAATCTTCTTTGTATTCATTTATTTGGTTATGCTCTTCTTTGTGTTCATTTGTTTGATTATATTCTTCATTTTGTTCTATGTTTCTCTTCTGCAAGATGGCTCATCCTCACTGATATTTCTTTTTGTTACATAACTTCCATTAACTGAAATCTTATATTTACACTTCTATTTACAGTTCTGTTTATAGTTATATTTACACTTCTATTTAAATTTTTATTTATAGTTCTATTTACAGTTCTATTTATAATTCTGTTTACAATAGAAATTTTATACTTATTGAAAAAGAAACATATAGAGAAATTTTTATATATGAATATTTCTCTATATGTCCTTTTTTAATATTATTTTGTCAATATTAATATTGACTTATTTTGCTGAATTATAAATTGCAATATTAAGTTATCCATCTAAAATTTTCTTGATAAATAAAGTCACAAATTTTATATTGTTTTTATACAAGACTCAAATATTCTTCATTATTTCTTTTCTTGTTTTGTTTGTTTTTTATTTTTTATAGTTTGTTCCTATCGTTTTGTTTGTTTTGTTTTTTATTTTTCCTAGTTTGTTCCTATCATTTTTGTTTGTTTTGTTTTTTATTTTTTATAGTTTGTTCCTATTGTTTTGTTTTATTTTTTTCTGCTTAGTTAATTATTATTTATCTGCTTTCTTACTAGTGTTTTTTTTGATACTATAAATATTACCAAAATTTATATTAGTGTTTATTTAGTTTGCTATTTTTTTACCTAAATTGTAATAATAAATTGAACTTCTGTTAATTTTTCTTAATTTATCGTTTATTTTTAGTTCAATTTTATTTTACAATCAAGCTTTATTTTTAATTAGCTTCTTCGTTTTTTCTTTGTTGTAGGCGTATTAGCATGAATCCTGCTGTACCTATAAGTGCTATACCTACTGCCCAGAATGCTATTGTACCCATACCACCTGTCTTTGGAAGTTCGAAAGATGGATTGTCATCAGGAATAGCTGGATTACCATTCTTTTGGTTTACTACTTGTTCTTCCTTATGTTTTGCATCTATTTCTGCTTTAGTAAATGTAACTTCTATTATGGTATCTCTCTTAATATATCCTTCAGGAGCTTTTGTTTCTACTAAGTAAAGTTTTTCACCTTCATTAACAGGAAGACTTATACAAACGAATGCAGCCCAATTTGTTTCGGGATCTTTTGTTCTAGGATTGTTACCTGTTATTATTTCCATATCTTGATTATTTTTATCTTTAATATATTTGCCATCTTCTGCATCTTTTTTTAAAGTTGCTATCTTAAATTTTGCACCAGGTAGAGGTTTATCAGTAAGAGGTGTACCATCAGAAGCCTTTGCTTCCCATTTAGTTATTTCTAAGCGTGAAAGTTGTAGTATTGGTTGATCCTCTAGAGCTACTGATTTTATCCCTTCATCTGTTCCATCAGCATCTTTTATACTTAGTGATGCACCATTGTCTATTTCTGTTGTTATTCCATTTGTAGATGTATTTTGTCCATCTGTTGCACCTTGTGCGTTATTATTTACTTGTAGTTCAAACGTTACTTGTATAGCCATCTTTTTACTAGTGTTTTTAGCTAGGAGTACTACTTTATCTATACCGGAATTTGTCAATTTCCATGTAAGTGTGTCTCCACTTGCGTCTGTATCTTTTATAAACTTAATATCATCGCTACCAGTATCTGAAATACTAAGAGATTCATTTGATGTCAAATCCCCTCCTGATAGATAAGCAGATACATTATTTACAAATGTGAAACGTTT
>JAISUA010000264.1 GCA_031272305.1 Clostridioides sp. | reverse complement strand
TTCCTTGTTTGATTACATCTTCTAGTTTGTCATCAGGCTTAAGTCCTTCTGAATCTTTCCAGATTCCTTCTCCCATAAGGAACGGAAAATTCTTCATTCTTTTATTTGCTTGCACTTCCATTCTTTCAAGAAGTTGATCTGATATTAAATCTATCTTTTCGTCAAGCTCTTTATAAAATCCTTCAAAATCTGGCTTGTCATTAGAAACTATTCCATGCTTTATACCTAGTCTAGGTAAATTTACTGTTGTAAATGATAAATTTCCACGACCACTTACTGTTTCTTCCCCACAAACATTTCCTATTACTCTCGTTCTGCAACCCATGTAAGTCGCTTCTGTATCAGGATCTCCTTCTTTGTAATATTGAAGGTTGAAAGGTGCATCTAAAAAACTAAAATTTGGGAACAATCTCTTAGAAGAAACCCTGCAAGAAAGTTTAAATAAATCATAATTAGGATCCTCTTGATTATAATTTACACCTTCCTTAACTTTAAATATAACTATAGGAAATATAGCTGTTTCTCCGTTCCCTAGACCTTTCTCAAGAGATAACAACAGATTCTTTGTGACCATTCTACCCTCTGGAGATATATCCGTACCAAGATTTATACTAGAAAAAGGAACTTGTGCTCCAGCTCTTGAGTGCATAGTGTTCAAATTGTGTATGAATGCTTCCATTGATTGATATGTTTTTCTATCAGTTTCATTCAAGGCTTCTTTATATGCAAATTCTTGAATTTTCATTATAATCTCTTTATCTGAATTTAATTCTTTCGATAAATTTTCATTTTCTAAATTTACATAATCATTATCTCTCTTAAGTCCAACTTTTTTATTTGTTTGTTTTTCCGTTTTATTTACTATATCTTGTATCAATTTTTTTATTGAATTATTTTCATCATTATAAACTAAAAGTCTGTACGCTTTTGAAAGGTTGTTTATGTATAATTTTTTAAATGTTTTGTATACGCCTTTCGCCAAACCATAATCAAAAAATGGTATACTTTGACCTCCATGTTGATCGTTTTGATCACTTTGTATTGCAATAGCAGCAAGTGCTCCATAACTCATTATATCGTTTGGTTCTCTTAAGAAACCATGACCTGTAGAAAATCCACCTTCAAAAAGTTTTCCTACATCTATTTGGCAACAAGTAAGAGTTCCCATATTGAAAAAATCCATATCGTGAATGTGTATATCTCCACTATCGTGAGCAACTACATGATCTGGATTCAGCATAAATGATTTACAAAATTCTTTCGAAACAGTACTTCCATATTGAAGCATTGTTCCCATTGCTGTATTTCCATTTACGTTGGCGTTTTCTCTCTTGATATCTGCGTCACTTGCATCTTCAAAAGTTATTTCGCTTATAGATTTCATAAGTCTAGTCCTTGAATTTCTTATTCTACTTCTTTCTGTTCTGTAAATTATATATTCTTGACTAGTCTTAGCATGGCCAGTTTCTATAAGCACTTTCACAACGCCATCTTGAACATCTTCAACACTTGGAATAGTGTCTACGAATTTTTGATTAAGATATTTAACTACATTTCTTGAAAGACTTTCTGCCATTTGATAATTTGGTTGAGTCCCTTCCTTTTCGCAAACACTGCTGGCTGCAAGAAAAATAGCTCTTGTTATTCTATCGTCATTAAATGGTATTGTTCTTCCATCTCTCTTTTTTACAAATTCAACCATAAAACTATAAACCTTTCCTTTCTAATTTAATCCGTACTCTGATTTTCTATGAAAACATAAATTTCATTGTAAAATGAAGATTTATGTTCAAAGCAAGTATGGAAGTCAGGCAACAAAAATCAAAAATTTTCTATCCGACTTCCCTCTAGATTTATCACATTAAATATTATTTCAACTGGTGATAAGTCTTTTTTCGATGTCAAAACACAATAGTGTGTATATATTTTTCAAAAAAACACTAAATATTGTGTTAAAGTCCCAAAAAAATTCCCTTTGCGTAGCAAAAGGGTACTTCATTAAGTTATATTTAGAATATCAAAATATGTTCCTTTAGTCAAATTTTCTAAGCAATTGAAAACACTTATTACGAATTTTGAAATATAGTATTTTTAATATGTGTGTATTTTTGGAGAGAAATTTAGAAAATATAACTAAAACTTTTTTGAATAGTTGTCAATTTTTTCTATATGATGTCTTGTTAAACATAGTTATTGTTTTGAATTAGCAGTGTAATCTGTATTTTTTATTAACTCTGTTTTTTTTCGAATCTTTTATAAATAAAAAAACTGATAATATTATTTTCAGACTTGATTTTATGCTTACATCTACACGAAATGTAGAAACAACAAACAAATCTGAGAACAATTTTATCAGCTTATCTTTATAAATAAATCAGTGATAAAGTATCTTTCTTAAAGAAACACTTTCACTACAAATTTTTCTATTTAAGACCTTCTTTTACTTTTGCAACAATATTCATTGCAGTCAGTCCATATTTCTCAAGCAATTCAGCTGGTTTTCCAGATTCTCCAAATGTATCTTCTACACCAACTTTTTTGATCATTACAGGAGTATTTTCAGACAATACTTCACTCACTGCTGATCCTAAACCACCTATTACGTTATGTTCTTCTGCTGTCACGATAAATTTTGTGTTCTTAGCACAGTCTTCAAGAAGTTCTTTATCTATAGGTTTGATTGTAGACATATTTACAACTCTTGCACTTATTCCTTCTTCTGCAAGTATTTCACCTGCTTTCAAGGCTTCAGCAACCATTATTCCACAAGCTATTATAGATACATCTTTTCCTTCTTTTAGAATAGTTCCTTTTCCTATTTGGAATTTGTAGTCTTCTGTATTTATTGTAGGAACAGAGCTTCTTCCAAGTCTTACATATACAGGACCATAATAATCTGCTACTGCAAAAATCATTTGTTCTGTTTCTATATCGTCAGCTGGCACTAACACTGTCATATTTGGTATGACTCTCATAAGAGAAATATCTTCTATACATTGATGAGATGCTCCATCTTCACCAACTGTAAGACCAGCGTGAGTAGCACATATTTTTACATTTAATTTTGGATAGCATACAGAATTTCTGACTATTTCATATGCTCTACCTGTTGCAAACATTGCAAATGTAGATGCAAAAGGAATCTTTCCTGAAGCAGCTAGTCCACAAGATGCACCTATTAAATTTTGTTCTGCTATACCCATATTAAAAAATCTATCTGGATAAACTTTTTTAAATTCATTTGTTTTTGTTGATTTAGATAAATCAGCATCCAAAACTACTACATTCTCAAGTTTCTCACCTAATTTTACTAAGGCTTTTCCATATGCCTCTCTAGTAGCAAGATTACTCATTTAAAGCACCTCCTAATTCTTCCATAGCTTGTTCGTATTGTTCATCATTAGGAGCACTTCCATGCCAACCTGCTTCTCCCTCCATAAATGAAACTCCCTTACCTTTTACAGTTTTAGAAATAATTATTGTAGGTTTTTCTATAGTTGACTTCGCCATATCAAGAGATGCAAAGATTTGGTCATAATCGTGACCATTGATTTCTATTACGTTCCATCCAAAAGCATTGAATTTTTTTTCTATTGAACCTAGATTCATTACATCTTTATTGTTTCCATCTATTTGAAGTCCATTATTATCTAAGAAAACTATCATATTGTCAAGTTTGTAGTGTGCTGCACTCATTGCTGCTTCCCAAACTATTCCTTCTTGAATTTCTCCATCGCCTAGAATTGCGTAAACATTCCATGGAGCGTTATCCATTTTCGCAGCCATAGCCATACCACAAGCTGCCGAAAATCCTTGTCCAAGTGAGCCTGTTGACATTTCAATACCTGGAATTCCCTTCATATCAGGATGACCTTGTAACATTGAGTTGATTTTTCTAAGATTTAACAACTCTTCTTTATCAAAAAATCCTCTTTCTGCAAGAACTGCATATAATGCAGGAGCAGCATGTCCCTTTGATAATACGAATCTATCTCTTTCTTCCATTTTTGGTTGATTTGGATCGATATTCATCTCGCCAAAATACAAAGAAGTAAGTATCTCTACAATAGATAACGAACCTCCTGGATGACCTGATTTAGCTTCATGAATCATTGTTACTATGTTTTTTCTTATATTATTTGCGTGTTCTTTTAAGCACTTATGGTCTCGCATTAATTTGCCTCCTCGAAACTATCTTTTTTCAGTTCATTCTTATTATATCACTTTTATCTAAATAATAAATAATGTTTTTGTAAATTGATACAGATTTATAAATTGAAAGCTTAAATTTCTCTTATGATATATGCTTCTTACAATGAGACTTATTAGTTAGCACGACACAATGAGACTTATTAGTTAGTACGACTTTTAGAATCAGTAATTTTGATAGTTTTTTTATTTAAAATTAGCATTATTAAAAATACAGAAAATATAAGTATTCCAGTTAAAGTTAATCCTATTCTTATTCCAAAGTCATCAAAAATAATTCCAAAAATCATATATATTAATGCAGAACTCAATGATCTAATAAGTGACGATATTGATAACATTGTAGATCTATAATCTGAATTTATATTGTTTTGAATAACTTTGTCTGATAAAATATACAACATTTCTGGTATAAAACATATTAAAACAGAAATAACAAGTATAAAACCTACATTTTTAGAACTTGACATCAATATAAATAAAATAGAAACAATCAGTGTTAATATTATATACATATTTTTAGTCTTTATATAATTATTTAATTTTTCTGCTAATATATAACCTCCTGCTCCAGTGAAATATACAATGCTAAAAAATAATGATATTATTGAATTTTTAACGTTAAATTCTTTTAATATTACCTGATTGAAATTGAAATACGCACCAAATAAACCATCTAGGAGACTTACTCCTATATAGAAAAACACAAATATCCACACAGGTTTAAAAGAAATATTATTTAACAAATTATTTAATTTGAATTTTATTTTTTTATGTTCTTTTAAGTTATTTCCTTTAAAAGTATAATATAAAATTAAGATACACATTATACTCATTATGTAAACTACAGCTGTTGAAATATAAACCAAATTCCACGATATATCTGAAATTACACCTCCTAAAAATATAGATGCTGAAGTCAATATAGAACTAGTCGCCATAAGTTTTGAATTAAAGTTCATATATTTATCTCTATTTCCTGTTGATTCTAAAATATCATAAAAATATGCCTGCGATGTTCCCGATATAAAAGTTTGACCTACTCCCTCTAATACTGCTAATGATAACGTAAAAATTATATTATTTCTAACCAAAATCATCAAAATACATTGAAGTGCTAAAATAAAATTTCCTAATATCAAGCCAATTTCTTTTTTAAATTTATCGCCTATATAACCTGTTGGAATTTCAAATATACTTACTGATATAAAATATAATGATTGATATAACGCAATATCTGTAAATGAAAATTTATGTACTTGTCTTAAAAATAGCAGAAATACTCCCCGAGTAAATATCATTGACGTTAATATTGTATATACTACAAAAATCAATAAGTAATAATTATTTTTTTTCATTTGAACCAATCCTCCCTTAGTATTGAATTAACATAAAAAAGAATGTTAAACTCATATATCTTAAGTTTAACATTCTTTTTATATTTTTCCAACTTATTTTAGCTGAAATTATTTTTTTGAATTTCAGAAAAATCTCATTCTTCCATTCTGATTTTTAAATTTTTATTTCTGATTTTTATTTAACTCTAAATTCTACTTAAATTAAATAGAAAACTTATATTACAAAATTTTTTATTTAACTTTTTACATATTTTATATCTTTGGATATTATTTTCAATATTGCTACAGCTTTTTTATTTTAATTATTGCTACATCTTTTTTAATAATAATAAATTCTTTTATGTAATATATGTTAGTTCTGCAATGATACAAGTCCAAGACTAACTTGAAGACCTATTTCTACATTAAGCATAAGAGGTTCATCTAATAAACCAATTTTTTCTCTAAGTCTTTTCTTATCAATTGTTCTGATTTGTTCTAGCAAAATCACTGAATCTTTGTTCAAGCCATATTTATATGCTTTAATTTCAACATGCGTTGGCAATTTTGCCTTATTAATTTGCGAAGTAATCGCAGCTATTATTACAGTAGGACTATATTTATTTCCTACATCATTTTGGATAACCAATACTGGCCTTACCCCGCCTTGTTCTGAACCAACGACGGGGCTAAGATCAGCATAAAATAGGTCTCCACGTTTTATTTCGTTAATTTCACTCACTTTAAGCCTTTTCCTCCTTAACGATTACATCGGGAGATAATTCTTCTGTTGTCATCCCTAACTCTGCTAGAGATAGGTTTATATTTCCCATTTCCATATAACCATTTATTATAGTTTCCTTACAACAATATTTTTTCTTTTGGCTAATATAAAATTGAAATGCTTCTTTGGCAAAGTCATCTCTATTTATTTTTTCACTTTGTACTATATTTTCTTTCTCTGATATTAGAGAATCAGATAATGTTGATTCTATTTTTCCTTCATAATTATCTTGCACAAAAATCCCCTCCATATAATGCATACAATAATTTGAAAATAAAAGAATGACTAGAGAAGTATTTTTCTACTAACTCAAATCAATATTAACCAAGCTATTTTAGTAGATTACTAGTTATTCCTACTACTTCATTGTTCTCAAAATATACACGATCTACACGTCTATTAACCATACATAACACTTCATAGTTAATTGTACCTAAATCTTTAGCAATCCTTTCAACAGTAGCTTCTCCTTCTCCAAATAGTACTACTTCGTCGCCAATCTTTATGTTCGAATCATTTTCTCCTAGTCTAACCATCATTTGATCCATGCAGATTCTACCAACTACATCGTACATTTTACCTTTGATAAGAACTTTAGGATTCTTTTGCATTCTTGTATATCCATCTGCATATCCTATCGCAACTGTTGCAATTATTTCATCTTTTTGTGCTTTGTATGTCAATCCATAGCTTATTCCATCACCTTTTTTAATTTGTTTGACATTAGTTATTATAGATTTTAATTTCATAACAGGTCTAAGTTCTATTCTTTCTTTCTTCACTTCATTTGAAGGATAATGACCTGAAAGGATTATACCTGCTCTTACCATATTGAAATTAAGTTCTGGACTATCTATAATAGCAGCACTATTTGAAACGTGTTTCAAATCAAAAGTGACACCTTTTTTCTCAAGCTCAGATAACATATAATTGTAAGCTGTCATTTGTTCTTCTACATGAATCTTATCTATCTCGTCTGCACAAGCAAAATGAGTAAAGATACCTTCCAAATAAATATTATCTAGTTTTGATATTTCAACAATATCTTCTACTGATTTTTGAACAGGTTTGAAACCTATTCTATTCATTCCTGAATCGACTTTTATATGAATCTTTCCTTTTTTGCCTATTTTCTTAGATGATTCACTTATTTTTTGTGCTCTGTCTAAAGTATATACAGTCAAAGAAATATCGTTTTTAACAGCATCTTCTAAATTTTCTTCTCTAGTATGAGAAAGTACTAAAATTGGTGTTGTGATTCCATTTTGTCTTAACTCAAGTCCTTCTTCAAACCTAGCCACTGCAAAATAGTCTGCATTTTCTTTTTCTAAAGTTTTAGCAACCATAATAGAACCACTACCACATGCGTTAGCTTTTACAACACAACATACTTTAGCTTTTTCATCCACTATAGATCTTATTGCTCTGTAATTGTGTTTTAAATTATCCAAGTTTACTTCTGCCCAAGCGGGTGCTTTTGTTTTATCCATTGTTACTCCTCCAAATTATTTATATTTAAAATCAACATATCCTACTATAAATCTAGAGAGCCCTTCTTGATCAAGAATTTCAAGTTTTGTTGGAATTCTTGTTTCTCTGTTAATATATAAAACTTGCTTTTTGAAGTACTTACTGTTTCCTGAAATATCAGCTGTGACAGCTATATCCTCATTTGACAGTTCAATTTCAACTTGTTCATTTTGAAAATAATTACTGATAAAATCACCCACAAACAAATACTCACCTTTATTTGCTTTGTTTGTAAGTTCAACGATGTCTTTTACATCTGGATTGTTCACAAAAACCTTGTCTTTTTCATAAATTATACTATTACCTTTGATGTCTTCTGGTGCCAACACTTCTATTTTATAATTCTCAGGTTTTCTATAAGTTACTTTAAATTCGTACTCTTTAGGACTTTTATTGCCAGTTACTTTTACATTCGCCTTGCAAGTGTACTCTTTCATATTTTGTATCTTCTTTTGAAAATCCTGATAAATTTCTTCTTTTGTGGACTCTTTAGCCTTACATCCTACTACTAACATAGTGAAAATAAGAATAAATAATAAAACAACTGTCCACCTTTTTCTCACAAAAATCCTCCTATAAAAATTTATTCAATTTTTTAGATTCTATATAATTGTCCTTTTATACATTCTATTCAACATATATAATTTTTATTATGAGAACTAAATTTTTGTTTAAAAACGAAAATTTAGTTCGAATATCAAGACTTATTACTTTGGTTTTATTTCAAATTCTTATAAGTCTTATTATGAGAAGTTCATTACAATTGAAAGCGAAGCTTTTCACGCTTCGAACCAAGTAGGAAACTTTGATAACGAAAATCAAAGATTTTATATTATTATTGATAAAGCAGTAGCTACAGCGTATTCCTTACAGTGAGAGATAGATACTTCAAAAGTTTGTATTTTTTTCTCAATACAAATATTTTTTAGTTCTCCATATACACTCACTACAGGCTTGCCACTATCATTTCTTAGTATTTCTATATCTTTAAAATTAAATCCTCTTATTCCTGAACCTATAGATTTGCTTATAGCTTCTTTGGCAGAAAAATTGCCTGCTATGGTTTGAGGTTTGAAATTTTTCGACTCGAAATATTCTAATTCTTTATCTGTAAATATTCTAGTTAAAAAAGTATTATTTTTTTTTATGGCTTCTTCAATTCTGATTATTTCAATAATATCCGTTCCTATTCCTAGAACATTCATATCTATTACCTCTTGATTTCTTTGGTCGAAATATCAACAAGATTCTTCATTAAATTTAAAATCTGCATATAAAATTCCAACACATTTTTGTATAGATATATTATACAACAAAAAAGCATTTTTAAAAAGAAAGTTTGTAAATAAAAATATATAAATAATAAGATTTTCAAGAAATATAATAAATGAAAAATCTTGTTAAATTATAGGTGATATAAAATATTGTGTGTAAACTTTTTATCAACATTTTAAAAAACTATGTGTGTATAACAAAAATAAAAGTTTACACAAAAATATTTACACTACCTTATTAAATTTATACTTTATCATAATAATTTGAATTGAGTTCTATTTCAAATTCATATCCATATTCTTTGAATTTTTCAGCTATATTTTTTTTATTTTTATTATTTTCCATTATGTTGACTGTTTCAAAAATTCCTTCTACAACTTTTTCAAATTTTGAATAAGGAATTCCTACAGCCATTTCTTCATCTTTCCAACCAGATCTGTGTCTTGTTCCTATGCAAAGCATTGAAATATTCATATCATCTACAACATATGGTCTTGCAGTGCATTCAAGACATATTGCTTGATTTCCAATAAAATTAATCTCTTTTGGCATTCCAAAATGATAAGAATATCCTTGAGTGATTCTCATAATATTATAAGGTTTCGTCACCATAATCACAATCTCTGGATTGTTTCTAAAATTATTTTTCATTTGCAATTCTTCATTTTTTTCTTTTTTATTTGGTTCTATATTTTTTATATTTAATTCTACTTCTGATAATTTTCTATTATTTTCTGTATCTTTTATTTTTTGTATTTCTAAGTTTCTGTCATCTTCATTTGTAGTATGTTCTGTTTTTTCTATATAAAAATTTTCAAGTGGTTGTACTAACACTCCATAAATTTTTTCTTGATTATACAAAAGATTTTCACGAACTTCTTTACTCAACTCTTTGTCTTTATAAATTCCAAGTCTTACCCAATTTTCACCTTGAGAATTTTTTTCGTCAACTGGATTTATTCCTAAAGTTCTTAAGCCACTTTTGCATCTTATAAGGTCTTCATTAGCTTTCAAAGCATGACCTTTTGTAGCCGCTTTGACCATTCCACAATAATTTATTGGCTTCAATGTTTGTCTAACTTGTAAATTTCTATATTCTTCTTCACTTCTTATAAATTTTACTCCAACAATTTTTCTATCTAAATCTAAACAAC
>JAISUA010000015.1 GCA_031272305.1 Clostridioides sp. | reverse complement strand
CCTCCTTAATATTAAATTTATTTTAACTCATTTTATGAAAAATGAAGAAAATAACAAACAATCATAATCATATTGATTTATCTTAAAAGATTTTTTCAAAGTAAAATCATCTAAATTGTATATATACATCTTTTCTCTATCTGTAGATATAAATTCATTTTTGTTCTCATCAATTTGACAAATTGAAAGATCATTTTTCAACTTAAAAGTCTCTATATCATTATTTTTAATATTAATCCTAGCTATAAGATTATCCGTTTCTTGTCCCTGAGGATCATTTTGTGTTACATATATATAATCGTTTAAATTTAATGTTTGATATAAATCTTTAAATGGCAACTTTATTTTATCTATTCTAAAATCTTTAATATTTACTCTTAAAACTTCATCTAATAAATTGCCTTTTTCATCACTATTCTTTGTTATCCAAATATAATTTTCTGTGATCTTTTCAGTATCCCATTTATCTCCATAACCTAAATCTATCTTATTTTCAAGTTTTAAACTTTCTTTATTTAATACTGATAAATACATCTTTATCTTTTCATTTTCATATCCATATGATACCAAATATAATTTATCATCCTTTTGAGTTATTGATACTCCTCCATCTACATTTACTTTAGCTGTTTTTACAATCTTATTTGTCTTTATATCAGTTTTATCTAAATTTGTTTCATATGGTGAAGCTGAACCAGAGTACAAATACTTATCATCAGTAGTAAAGAAAGTTGAAGTATTAGGTGATGTCGCTGGCACTTCACTTGCTTTTAATGTATTTTTATTTATTTTTAGAGTATAGTTATTCGTATGAGCATATATTGCTGGAGCCATCATAAATACATCATCACCTATATAATCTGGAGATTCTTTAAATCCTGAGAAACCAACACCTCCATATTTGATTTTTTTATCTTTGATGAATTTTCCATTCTCATCATAAAGAGATATTATTGATTTATCCTTCGTCATAGTTGAGCTAATAACTGCATACTTATATTCTTCATTAGTACTTTTATTACTAATTAACTTTTCACATCCTGTAATTGTGACCAACAATGTAATTATCATAAGAATCAATAATTCTTTTTTCATAATATTTCACACACCTTCCAACTTCATTATTATAACTTTTGTGATTTCCAATTTATATTTTTATATTAAGACTTATCAGAATAAGACTTATAATGAATTTCAAAATCACGAATAAATGTTTTTTACTTTATATTAACTATACAATATTTTAGAATTTTTATAACTTTTTAGCTTGTAAAGTAATATATATCACCTTCATTTTGTTTTTACAAGAACAGATCTCCTTTTTCATAGGTTAACCTATGATTTTGTATTTTTATAGGATGCAAATTTTAAAAATAATTGATAATCGTTTGAAATTAATTGAAAAAATATTTGAAGACAAGAACTTAAAAGTTATTTTTATTATCGAACTTTTTTATTTTATACTTTATCCTGAATTATTCATTATGGAAAAAATTTTCATACAAAGTATTCTAAGTGTATAGCTATTTAAATAATAGCTATTATTAATTTAGGTTTATTATTTTGTTTTTTGGCAATTAAAAAACCTAAAACATAACAAAATCATATGATTTGTATTATTTTAGGTTTTTTAATTTATCATTTTATATAATTAAGAACTAAAATATCCCCCGCAAATTAAACGTTTTTAATTTTTACTAAAAAAATTACTTACTTTTTAAGCATATAATTTTTCACTTATAAAATTTAAATACTTATAACTATACACAAGAGATTGACAGATATTTATAATATAAAAATATTATAAACTTCATGTTTCTCAAAGTTGAAGCATAACTAAGTTCATAATACACCTCAAAAAAACATAAGTCAATAGATTTTCCCTTAACTGTATTTTTTTGACCTTAAATGTACGGAAACCAAATTTTAGCTCTTTCTTGTTATATATTTTTTAGATTGTGAAGCTACAATGAATGAAGTCGAAGTCTGTATTTACATTTAGAAATACTAAAATCAATATTTTTTGACAGTATCAATATTTTTTGAAATAGATTTCATTAGCTGTTTTATAATTTAATATTTTTAGTGTATAATATATATTATCGCTATCTTGAACAAAAAAATATTTATAGCAAAAATAAGTTTAACTATAAAAACAAACTTGCTTATATAGCAAAGTAACTTTAACTATAAAAAATAAAATTATTTATATCAAATTTTTTTGATTAGAAAGGAAATTTTAAAATGCCATTTGATGCGTTAGTTATACATTCACTGACTGATGAGTTCGAAAAAAAACTCACTTCAGGAAAAATAGATAAAATTTTTCAACCAGAAAAGGATGAAATTATTCTAAATATAAGAAACAACAACACGAATTACAAATTAGTACTTAGTGCGAGTGCTTCTAATTCTAGAGCTTACATAGCTCAAAATTATAAAAAACAAAATCCTATAAAAGCTCCTGATTTTTGTATGACTCTTAGAAAACATCTACAAGGAGGAATCATAACAAAGATAACTCAAATAGATTTCGAAAGAATTATAAAAATCAGCATAGAATCTTACGATGAACTAAAAGAAAAAACTGTTAAAAATCTTTATGTTGAGATTATGGGAAGAAATAGCAATATTATTTTGACTCACGAGTCAAACGAAAAAATAATAGATTCTATCAAAAGAGTTCCTTTTGGCGTAAGCCGAGTTCGTCAAATTCTGCCTGGACTTACATATGAATCTGCTCCTTCACAAAATAAGATCAGTCCTCTTTCAAAAGTTTCTAAAGAAGTATTTTTTAGTGAAATAAAATCATTTGAAGGACCTATTTACAAAGCTATTTATTCTAAATTTTTAGGGATAAGTCCTGTAGTATCAAAAGAAATTTGCAGAGTTAACTCTTTAAGCAATGCTTCTAAATCCACTGAAAATCTTGATTTTATAAATAATGATAAAGATAAATTTAATATTTCTTCTGAAAATAATTCAGATAACAATACTAAAGACAAATTTAATCTTTCTTCTGAAATTCTTTATGACAAAAATACAACTGATGTTGACGAAAATGATTTAAGTATTATTTACTCAAATTTTACAAGTTTATTTGATAAAATAGCAGACAATAATTACACTCCTTCTATTGTTCACAATAAAAGAATAGATAAATACTTAGATTTTAGTTGTATAGAATTATCTTTTTACAAATCAGAGGATTTTTCAAGTGAATTTATTCACTACGATTCTATATCAGATGTAATCGAAAATTATTATTCAATGAGAGATATAAAAGACAGGATTTCTCAGAAATCATCCGATTTGAAAAAAAGTTTGCACACGAAATTAGAACGATTGAAAAATAAGCAACACAAACAAGAAAAAGAACTTAAGGAATCAAAAAAAGCAAATGAATACAAAGTGAAAGGTGAACTTTTGACAGCTTATATCTATATGATAGAGAAAGGTATGAAAGAAATTGAAGTTGCAAATTTTTATTCAGAATCATATGAAAATATCACAATTCCACTTAAAATAAATCTTACACCTTCTGAAAATACGCAAAAATATTTTAAGAAATACAACAAGATGAAAACTGCACAGAAAGAAATTTCTCATCAAATGGAAATCAACAAAGAAGAAATTGATTACCTTGAGAACACTCTACTTGGAATAGAAAACTGCGATAATTTAGAAGAACTCGAAGAAATCAAAGAAGAGCTTATAAAAGTTGGATATTTGAAGCCTAGTAGAAAATCAAAAAATAAATCAAACAAAAAAAATACTGATACTCATTCAGAACCACTTAAATTTATTTCTACTGATGGAACTACTATTCTTGTAGGCAAAAATAATAAACAAAATGATTATTTAACTTTGAGAATCGCAGATCCTGATGACATTTGGATGCATACGAAAAATATTCCTGGCTCTCACGTTATTATAAAATGTGCAGGAAAAGAACCAAGTGAACAAACTTTGATCGAAGGAGCTACTCTTTCTGCTTACTATAGCAAATCAAGAATGTCTGCACAAGTTCCTGTAGATTATACTAAGAAAAAAAATGTCAAAAAACCTAGTGGCTCTAAACCTGGATTGGTAATTTACGAGACTAATAATACACTGTATATCACTCCAACAGAAGAAGCTATAGCAAAACTTAAAAAATAAAAATTTTCTAGAATATAGAATATATTTTATGTAATGTCAAAAAATAGCTGATGAAATTTTCTTTAGATTCGTTAGTAATACATTCTTTTAACCATAAAATTATGTATCGAATCTTTCAAATAAGTTCGTCAGCTTTTTTATTTTTTATTCTATTTCAAAAATATCTATTGTATCGACTCGCAAATTTCCTTAAATAAAGGTACAGCAGACTTATTATTTCCATCTTCTCCTTCTACAAATACAGTGATTATATATTCTTTGCCATTAATTTTGTAATATCCAGTGATCCACCCATGTTCGACTGCTTTTCCATTTTTAGTACTTTGAGCTGTTCCAGTTTTAGCTCCTACTATGCCTTTCAAATCTTTCAGGCTCTTTGCTGTTCCATAATCTGCTACATCCTTCATTATCTCTTTGATTTTTTTACTCACATCACTATCACTGCTTTTGTTATTTATTTTACCTTCAATTTTATTTTCGTTATCGACTTCTATTTTTATTTTCTTTTCAATATTTTCTTTACTGTCCATTTCAGTATTTTCTTCTTCTAAAATTTCTTCTTCTAAAATTTCTTCTTCTATCTTTGAAGTTTTTTCTTTATTCTTTATCTGTTCTATTTCTTCTATTGTATTTCCATCTCTATCCACTATTCTATTCAACAATTTAAGAGGAACGTAATTTCCATTGTTAGCTATTATTTGTGTCATTTGATTTATTTGAATAGGTGTAAATTCTAAATTTCCTTGTCCTATTGCTAAGTTTCTCAGTGCAATATCTTCAGGAATTTTACTATTTTTTTCTTCAAGAAGTCCTATTTCTGTCTTTTCAAACAAATGAAGTTTTTTAGCCGTTTCCATTATTTTTTCTTTTCCAAGTTTGCTTGCTATATCGTAAAAAGCTGGATTGCAAGAATTAGCAAACGCTTGGTTCAAGTTTTGTATTCCATCGCCTTCTTTATTATGACAATTTAGCACGCTACCATCAGGAAATACATATTTTCCTGTACAATTATATGTGTAATTATCATCGATGACGCCATTCTCTAAAGCACTGTACAAAACAACCATCTTAAAAACCGATCCTGGAGGATATGTTGCAGATATTGCTCTATTTTTCAAACTTCCATCTTCATTATTTAAATTTTCAACTACATTTTCTTGATTAAAATTTGGTCTTGATGTCATTGCAAGTATTTCTGCTGTTTCTGAATAAGATACTATTATTGCAGATGGATTTGACTCTTTGTTAGCAATATTTTCAACTATTTTTTGAATCTTAGAGTCTATAGTAGTTTCAATATTTTTATCAGTTTCATTTTCTGATACTTTCTTCATTTCGCCTTGCATAAGTTTTATTTGTTTAGAATTATTTCCTGCTTTGAATACACTCAAATAATTTGTACTCGCATCTTTTAAAATTTCATCAAATGATTTTTCTATTCCCATCATTCCAACGTTATCAGTCTTGCTTACATATCCAATAATATGAGATAAAATTCCTGATTCGCTGTATCTCATTACTCTGTTTTCAACGATTACTCCTTCTTTATTAAGTTCATCTTCATATTTTTCAAAAACAAAATCTATATCTATCGTAAATTCTAAATTTGAATTTGATAATTGAGTGCTTATTTGTCTATAAATATCTGTTGTCGTCAAATTCGTCGCATCACTGATTAGTTTCAATAAATTATAATTATTATTTAATTTTGTTTTTTCTACTATCAATATTTTTTGATTGGTTGTGTCTGTTAGTTTTTCTCCATTTCTATCTAAAATAATTCCTCTTTCACTACTAAGTTTTATTTTCTCTATATGCTGAGATTCTAGTTTCGATTTGTAATTTTCGCCTTCTTTTATTTGAATATAAGCAAGTCTTGACGCTAATAGCAAAAAACAAATAAGCATCATTGCAGATAAAATTATAACTCTTTTTCTACGTTTATACAAAAACTGCTCTTTATTTATCTTTAACTTTTCTTCTATATCATTTTTATTCTTTTTCCGAAACAAAAAAATCACCTCTTAACAATCTAAAATAATCCACAAACTTTTCTTAGTGATATTATTTACAAATTGTAAGAGGTAAATTCAAAAATCTATTTGTATTTTTACTCTATTTCTATTTGTATTTTTTATTTTTATTTTATTTCTATTTCTTTTCTTCTATTTCTTTTCTTAGCATATAATTTTCAGCTACTTCTACTCCTAATTTTAGTTTTACTATTTGTCTTGGATGTGGAGCTGATTCTATAGGGTTTCCTTCTTCATCGTACATTTCTTCGATTTTTGTGTACATTGTTTCTTTGTTTGGTCCTATTATTTCTATTTCATCTCCAACACACATCTTGTTTCTTTGTTCTGTAATTACTAAACCATCTTCTTGGACTGATTTTACTATTCCTATGAAATCATAATTTCTAACATAAGATGCTGATTCATAATTTTGTTCAGTTGATTGTGGTTTGTCTACATAGAATCCTGTTGTGAAATGTCTATGACTTCCTTTTTTCAATTCATCAAGCCACATAGGATTAAATTTCCATTCCAAAGGATTTTTATAAAACTCATCTATAGCCATTCTATATGCTCTTACTACTGTTGCTACATAATAAGCTGTTTTCATTCTTCCTTCGATTTTTAGACTTGTAACACCTGATTTTATAATTTCAGGAATATATTCTATCATACAAAGATCCTTCGAATTAAAGAAAAATGTTCCTTTTTCATCTTCGTATATAGGATAATATTCTCCTGGTCTTTTTTCTTCTACTAAACTGTAATTCCATCTGCAAGATTGAGCACAAGATCCTCTATTAGCATCTCTTCCAGTCATATAATTACTGATTAGACATCTTCCAGAATAAGATATGCACATTGCTCCATGAACAAATGTTTCTATTTGCATATCTGTTGGAATTTTAGCTTTTATCTCACTTATTTCTTTGAATGATAATTCTCTTGCTAGTACTACTCTTTTTATTCCTTGTTTATACCAAAAGTTTGCACTCAAATAATTTGTTGTATTAGCTTGAGTACTTAGATGTACTTCTATATTTGGAAGCACTTCTTTCACGACACTTATTACTCCTGGATCAGATACAATCACTGCATCTACTCCACACTTTTCAAGATCTTTTAGATACTTATCAAGACCTACAAAATCTTCATTGTGAGGAATTACATTCACTGTAACATAAATTTTCTTTCCTCTTTTATGTGCAAATTCTACTCCTTCTGCTATATCTTCCATAGAAAAATTTTTAGCAGCTGTTCTCATACCAAAAAATTCTCCTCCTATATATACAGCATCTGCTCCATATTCTATAGCTATTTTTAATTTTTCTAAATCACCTGCAGGAGCAAGCAACTCTACTTTTTCAATAAAATCCATTTCTTTCCTCATTTCCTCATTGTACATTTGTTGTACATTTTTAATTATTACTTATTCAACATTTGTTGTACATTTTTAATTATTACTTATTCAATATTCATTGTAATTGTTTTATATTATATATTTACTCCATTTAGCTGTTTCGAAAACAAAATTTTCGTTTAAAATCTAAACTTTATGTCAAAAAATATTTCCCAGTAAATATTTTTATCTTTCTTTGTAACTTATTGCCACACCATCGCCTATAGGTATAAGAGTTGTCGACAAATTTTTATCATTACAAATAAAATCCAAATAATTTCTCATTCGTTTGACTATTGTTTTCTTCCTTTTTTCAACATAATCATCTGAAGCAACCATAGCCTTATATAAAATATTATCCGAAATTACAACTCCACCTGTTTTTAGATGTTCTATCACTAGATCAAAAAATAATTTATACTGTCCTTTAGCTGCATCTATAAAAATCATATCGAATTCACCTGTTATATTCTTTAGATTTTCTTCTGCATCTCCTTCAAGTATTTTT